>JAUVPB010000113.1 GCA_030598925.1 Actinomycetes bacterium | reverse complement strand
TAGCTCAGTTGGCTAGAGCGTCTGCTTGCCATGCAGAAGGTCGTGGGTTCGAATCCCATCATCCGCTCTCTCGAAACCCCCGCTACGGCGAGGGTTTTGTCATTCTCAAGTGGCAACCAGACGAGCGCGGAACAGGTTTCTGCAAGCGTTTCTGCAAGGAATCGATCATCTAGGTCGTGACCGCGCCGGGTAGGCGATCGATTCGCTTCTGGGTCGCGGCGCTGTTCTAAGGGCAGCACCGTGGTTGGCCGCTTCCCTGATGCGGCCAGAGAGACCTCTCGGTCTGCCGCCTGGGCTGCCCGACATGCCTTTCGGGAACGGGCGATCGGCCCGGTGATTATCTGAGTCTGAGTCCACACCACCTCGCCGCGCCAGTCGCTGGCGTGGGCTTCCGCTAGCGCTGGTCGGCTGCGTGAAAGAGCTGCTCGAGGTCGACGGGTTGAAGCGCGTTCGCCCTGAGGCCGGCGACGATGCTCGGAAGAGCCTCAGCCGCGATGTCGATGACGTGGAGCAGCACGATGCTGCCGTCCCGTGACTCATCGGTCACGCGCCGCGCCAGGGCCTGGGTGCTGTCTGCCCGCCAGTCCTCCGAATCCACGTCCCAGAGCACGACCCGAGAGAAACCTGCACGCTCGGCCTCGATGAGCATTCGTTCATCGTAGGCTCCGAACGGTGGGCGGAAGTAGGGCAGCCTCCGCACGGCGGTGCGCCTCTGAAGTTCCTCCCACGCCGCACGCTCGCGTAGGAAATGCCCGCGCAGCTCATTCAGGGAAAGCCCGGTGAGGCGCGTGTGATCGTAGCTGTGGCTCCCAAGGGTGTGGCCGTCGCGAGCCGTTCTCTGCGTGAGCTCTGGCCTGTCGAGGAGGGCTTGTGTGGTGCAGAAGAACGTCGCCGTGACGCGCTCGGCCTCGAGCACGTCGAGGATCTGTGCCCAGGCTGCGGCATCGTTGCAGTCGTCGAACGTCAGAGCCACCCGCCGGCCGGCGGCCGGAACGCGTGCGTAGGTGAGCTCGCGTAGGAGCACTGGCCCCGCCGGCGCGCTCGGCTCCGCGGGTAGTGGCGCCTCCCGTTCTGTCGCGAAGTATGCGAGCAGACCGTCGAGATGCCCTTGCGCGATCTCCTCGATCCGGGTCCCTGTCCCGTCGAGCGCGGCACGCAGGAGCTCGGCCTCGGCGCGATTCGTGAGAAAGAGCGACTCGGTCAAAGCCGTGGGCGCCTCGCCAAGGACCAGCATGGTGAACATCTCTCTGCCGACGCCTGCGTTCGGGAGAGCATGGCGCCGGCTCAGCGTGTCCCAGAGGGCGGGCCGCGCGACGGTCCCGAGCAGGTAGTTGGCGAGCACCTTGCCTTCATCGCTCACGTGGAAGACGGCTGTCCCGTCGGCGCTCGGTTCCTCGGACCCGTTCACATGTACCGACACGCTGGCATCGGCCACCGCCGCATTGGCGATGACGGCACGCTCGGCCTGCAAGAGCGGGACGTCGGCGCACCTCGTCAGGTGAATCGAGGCTCCTTGTCTGACCAGCAGATCACGCAGCCGCAAGGCAACAGCGAGCGTGACCTCCTTCTCCTCGAGCACCCGCCCGTCGGCAAAATCGAAGCGCGTACCTCCGTCGGGACCTCCGTGGCCTGGATCGACGACGATCGTCCTGTCAGAGAGCGCGCCCGGCACCGTGCGCACCGGGGGCGCTGTCACGCATGCGCGTCCCGGCCCCTCTGGAAAGGCCTCGCGGGCCGGCACATAGTCGTCGAAGTATGTGTGAACTGCCCGACCCAGCTGCGCGATCGCCTCGCTAGCTGCATCCTCGTCGAGCACGCCTTCGGTCATGGCGAGGATGACGATCGGGCCGTCCGCCAGGTAGAGGATGCCGGCATCGTGACGGAGCCCCACGAGATCGCCCGTCTTGTGCGCAAGCCGCGCGCCGGGGGGTAGGTACTTCGGCAACCGGTTGTTGATCTGCTGGCGCTCGAGGAGGCTCGCCATCTCCGAGCTCGCCTGGGCGCTGACCGCACGTCCTTCTGCGACGAGCTCAAGCAGACGCGCCATGTCTTGAGGCGTTGTCAGCAGCGGGCGCGACGTGAGCGCGGTGTTATTGACTCCGTATCGTCGCAGCACCGACTCGATCTCGGAACGCCCGAGCCGTCCGAGCAGGGCGAGCGCCGCGGGGTTGCTGCTGACGACGACCATCTCCTCGATTGCTTGCGCGACGGTCGTACTGTTGTCCAGCTGTGCCCGGAGGGGGGGCGGATCCTGGTTGATCGTTTCCGGTGAGAGCTCGAGGCGCTCGTCGAAGGAAAGCTGGTTACGCTCGCGGCGGTCGAACGCCGCTACGAGCACGGCGAGCTTGTAGAGGCTCGCCGTCGTGAAGAACTCTTCCGAGTTCAGAGCCGCGGTCTCGCCCGTGGCGAGGTTCTTGACCACGACGCCGACATGACCGGCCACTGGGGCAAGGACGCGCTCGATCAGCTGCTGCAGTGTCGTCGAGGACTCAGCGGCCGCTGCTCGCGGCTCTCTGAATTCGGCGACGCGACCGAGATGTTCGTCGAGCGTGGGTGAGAACGCGTGCGTGCCGTTGCCTCGCGCGACGAAGTAGCGGTAACCGAGGTCAGCGGGGTAGAGGACTGCGCGGATCGCCTCCCTGCTTGGGCTCGCGATCGGGCCAGGCGGGATTCCGGCGTTCGTGTAGGTGTTGTAGGCACTCTCCAACCGGAGATCGTTGGCGGTGATCGCCCGGCGCCAGTAGCCGGTCGATGCGGGGCCGCGCTCCGAGTCGGCGACGTAGGCGACGGTGGGGTCGGACTGCAGCCGGATCCCGGCGTTCAGCCGATCGTGGAAGACGCCCGCGATGACCGGGCCTTCGCTGACGAGCACCATCTCGCGCTGGACGATCGAGGCGAGCGTAACGACCTGATGTTCCGTCAGGGTGAGTTCCCGTGCGCGGGCGCGCATGTCCGGGGTGAACGCGTGGACAGACCTCTGTGTCATCTCACGAAGCAGTGACGCTTCGGATGCCGTCGTGGCGAACTCGTACGTACCGGGGTGCAGGTAGCCTTCGAGCGACGGAAGCTGTCGAAGGCTCTCGTCGATCCCGCCGGCGAGGGCCGGCTCGCGCACGAGTGCCAGAAGCCTCTCGGGGTCAGCGGCCCCGGTCTGGTCGAGAGCCAGCGCGACCTCCTCGGCCCGCCAGCCGGGCTCGATCGTGATTCGGATGCTGCTCGTCGGCTGGTCAGCCGTGGTCGCCGCCGGTGTGGAGGCGACGTCAGCTGTCTGCTCGGCGATCGGAGGGGCCAGCGAGCGCCAGGTCGCACCGGCCACCACGGCCGTCGCCACCAGCACCAGCACGACGAACGCAGTCCCTTGAATCTGCCGATCGCTCGGCGATCCCATGGCGCGTGAGCCGCGCGGGTCACGGCTGCCTTCAAGCGAGGTGACGTCCGAGCCGTCGAACGCTCCCAGTCGTGGTGTGGCCTCACCCGAGGTGGGCTCCGTGAATCCCGGCTGCCGCTCGCGGCTGTGCGATCGGCGGCGCCAGGCTCTGACGAGGGTCGTGACGATCACGGCAACGATCAGAGCCGTCCGAAGCGCTGCCCTGTTCACTCGGACGTCCTCAGGAATGCTGCGACCTCTGGCGAGCCGAAGATGTGGCCTGCGATGCGTGCCGCGACCTCTCGGCCCGAGCCTCCCCGTTCGATCACGATCGCGAGCGCGAGGCGGGGGGACTCTACAGGGAAGTAGCCGACGAACCACGCGTGGGTCGCGCCGTCGTCGGTCCACTCGGCGCTCCCGGTTTTCCCGGCCACGCCCGGGTCGATGTTCTGCTCGCTGACGGCGGCCGTGTCGGCGAGTCCATAGCTCACCGCTGCGGTCATGAGCTGCCGGAGATCCGAGATCGTGCGTTCACTTAAGCCCGTCTCCAGGAGAACGGTCGGCTCGTCGCGCCAAATCCAGCTCCCGTCAGTGTCTCTGATTCCGGCGACGATGCGCGGCTGCATGATCGTGCCGCCGTTGGCAATCGCAGCCGGAATGAGAGCGATCTGCAATGGGGTCGCGAGCATCTCACCCTGCCCGAACGCCGTTCTGGCCAACGCAGAGGACGTCTGGCTGAAGAAACGGTCACCCAGCGGAAGCCCGCCATCTGTGTCGAGAGTGCCCGTCGAGGTGCCGAGTCCCTCCACGGTGATCGGCTGCTCGAACCCGAAGCGACGCGCAAAGTCGGCGAGCCGCTCGGGCCCGAGCTCGAGCCCCATCTCGGCGAACGCGACGTTGCACGAGTACGCAAACGCCTCCTCGATATCGAACAACCAGTCGGCCACGTGGGGGTGGTTGCCGTCGTAAATTGGCGGCCCATCCGCCAGCGAAAGCCGATGCCACGATCCAAGCTGCTCCAGGCCGTCAGGCGAGCGCAGGCCTGTCTCTCCGCTCCGATAGTCGAAGTCGGGCGAGTGGAGCGGATGGAGCCCGAGCTCCAGTGCTCCGGCGGCCGTCACCGTCTTGGCGACCGAGCCTGGCGGGTAGAAGCCCTGGATTGCGCGGTTGAGGTAGCGGTACGAGAAGCCGGCGCGTCGCTCTACGGCCTCCTTCTGTGTCCACAGCTCGGGATCGACGATCTCCGCAAGCGAGAACGTCGGACGGCTCTCGAGCGCCACGATGTCGCCCGTCGTCGCGTCGAGCACGACTGCCGCGCCACGTAGAGAGTCGAGGTCGGAGAGCCCGCCCTCGCTGGCGCCGCGATCGATCGCGGCGTCGACGGCACGCTGCACGCCGGCGTCACTCGTCGTGACGAGCTCGGGCGGTCTGGAGGCCTTGTCACCGCCACGGACGCTCGTGAGGAGCTCGTCCCGGAACGACAGGTCGAGCTGTCGCAGCGTGTGACCGAGGGTTGTCGAGAGCTCGAGATCGGGGTACGCGCGCGTTGCGGCCAGCGCCGTCGTCTGCGCGAGCGTCTCGCCTCGTCTGTCAACGATCGGGCCGAGCACGGCGCGGTAGCTCGCTGCATTCCACTGGTCACTCGCGTGTAGAAAGGCGGAGCTCGAATTGGGGAGCTTGGCGAGGATTGGGCCAGGTGTCAGCGTTCGGCCGGTGAGCTGCAGCACGGCCATGCTGCTCAGCACGAGCGCGAAGGCCGCCGGGAAACCCCACGTCCGTAGCGTTTCCCGTGCACGGCGATCGGAGCCGGTGCGCCCGTCATCGTCGCGTGCCGTCCGCTCGAGAATCGCGACGATCAGGGCGAGCGCGACGAGATTGGCGACGAGCCCGGTGCCGCTCCTGCTGACGAGCGGCAAGGTCAGTCCCGTGAACGGCAAGGCACCCGACATCCCGCCGACGCTGATCAGCACCTGCACCCCGAGCATCGCCGACAGACCTGCGGCCAGCAGGGCGGGTGCCCGCTCGCGAACGTTGCGGCTCGCCTGCATGCCCCGGGCGGCCAGCAGCAGGACGAAGAGTCCGAAGAGGGCTACCACCCCGAAGCCGAGCGATTCCCCGAGCGCGGCGAGCGGCACATCCTCGGTGACATCGGGGATGGCCTCCGGTCGCCCCTGGCCGAGCCCGACGCCCAGTGCGCCGCCGTGCTCCAGCGCGAACAGGCTCCGCTGGAGCTGGAAATTGTCCGGCGCTTTCGCGCTCGGGTAAGCATCGCTCGTCAGCGGAACCTGCCCCCGACGGGCCCCGTCGAGTTTCCCGGCACCAGTACGTAACCTCGTCAACGATTCGGTCACGCGGGCGCGAAAGCGTGACATCGCCCGTTCGTCGGACGGGTCAACGGCGAACCCACCAAGATCGGCCCAGAGGTGTTCCGCCTCGAGCAGCACCCGCTCTTCTCCCGTGTCGGCCGCTGGAACGAACGGCTGTCCTGTGTTGGAGAGGGATTGCATGCCGGCGAGGCGCCAGCGGAACTCCTGCTCGATGAGGGACGCGTCGCGCACGGCTGAGCGGTCCGAGCTCGCTTCGACCCGCTCGAGGGCCAGAACGACGGTTGCGTCTCCACCGTCGTCGCGCAAGAGGGTCTCGGCGATGTCAGCGAGCCCGTCGAGCGAACCTGCGACGACGTTCTGAAGCTCGGCCCGATGGTTCGATCCCCACGGATCGACCCAAGTCGCGATCCGTACGCGCACCGTCTGCGGGAGGTGTGAGTCGAGCAGGCCAACGCCGGCCGGCATCAGAGCGAGCAACGCGACCCCGGCGACAGCGCCCGCGAGTCGGGCGCGGCGCCCAATTACGAGGCTGCCCATCAGGGCGACGATCGCAAGGAGGACGGTACCGGCTCCCGGGTCCCGCCAGAGCATGCCCGCGATGGCAAGCGCCGCAACGAAGAGGCCGAGCTTCGCGCGAATCGATCCGTCGCGACGAGAGCGGATCTGGCCGAGCGAGATCGCCACCGCAACCACCAGCACGAGCTTGAGCAGCTCGTAGATCGTGAGACTCGTTCCACCCAGCCGGAGCAATGGGGGCAGCCTGTCGCCGGCCGTACCCAGAACCGCCACACCGACGAGCACGAGAGCGAGCCCGCTCGTCAAGACGAGCGAAAGGGACGACCCCCACAGCAAGTCGCCACGAGCCCGCACGACAACGAGGAGCACCAACGGCAGCATGGCGAATCCGATCGCCGATGCCATGAGCTGACGTCGAAGCATCTCATCGGGCGCGACTTCGCGGACGTTCGCGGCCAGCGCCAACTCGGTCGGGAACTGGGAGCCCGCAACGCGGAAGCGCCTCGCAGCTGCGTTGTAGCTATCGAGCCAGCCGGAGTCGAGCACCGTCGCATGCCGGCCCCCACCGGCCTCGTAGCCGAGCTCGTTCGGCACCGGCCCGAGCGCGGCCTTGATCTCTTCCCGACGCGTGGGTGACAGCGACGGGTCGTTGGCGAGAGCGGCGTTCTGGTCACGCAGGACGGGCAGCGCGACGGTCGAGATGTAGGCATTCGCGTCGCGTGCCTCCCAGACATAGATGTTGATCAGCCCGAGGAGGACGAGGAACGCGGCGACCGGCAGCATGAGCTGGTCGCTGCGGCTGCGCAGTGCCCGAAGGCTCGCATGGACGAGCAGCAGAAGACCGCCGAACGCCAGCGCAAAAGCCAGCCAGCGGAAGTCGGTGATGATCGCGCGACCCGTCCAGCTGACGTTCATGCCCAGGTGAGCGGTGGCGAACCCGAGGACCGCGAGCAGGCCGACGACCAGCGAGGCGGCGAGCTCTTTCCGCCGGCGCCCGCCCCCCTCAGCGCGCAGGAGCCAACGCCGCGCAGCCAAATACACCGCCACGCCGCCGGCGAGGAACACCAGATTGGCCGCAGTCAGCCACATCTCCCAGGACACCGATCCTCTCACGGACACCCGGCACGTGCAAGGTCGGCCCCTGGCCACGACGCTTGAGGCGGACGCCGCAACGGCTAGCGTGGCGTCCTTTCACGAGACGCCGAAACCCAGACCTCTGGAGGGGTTCAAACGAGGAGCGGGCGACTTCCTACCCGCGGATGCGCGGCGAGGCCGCGGCCGCTAAGCGTCGCTAACCACGAAGACGGTGCACGCCCCGATCAACCCAACAAAAACTGCCGCGCCAATGGGAGCGCGTGATGGATTTCAGCCCAGACGACGGCAATGGCGTCGTCAGCGGTCGGTTCGCACCCACTGGCGAGCTCGTGACCGTCACGTTCGATGGGTCTCGTCGTACGTGATCCGGAGACCCTCGATCCGAGCGGGCCTGCGATGGCCACAACCCTCGCGGCATGGAGGATCGGCTTCAGCGTCGATGGGAAACGCCTGCTGAGCACGAGCAACGAGGAGTCGGTTCTGTGGGATTCCGAGTCGAGAACGCGTATCGCGGATGGCTTGCCGACCATGATGATGTGGCCTGATCCGAGCCAGGGCGGCGACCGTGCGGTCAGCGCCGACGGCGAGAACATCTTCATCTGGAACCTGAACACCGACGAGTGGTACGACATCGCGTGTCGCGCGGCCGGAAGGAACATGACGCCGGCGAGGGGGACAAGATCGGGCCCCGCGACGCCGCGTACCAGGCGACCTGTCCGCAGTTCCCGCTCGAGTCTGAGGTTGCCGGGTGAGCGTCGCTGCCGATCCGCGAATCGGTAGCGAGGCGCCGGGTAGGCGATCGAGTCGCTCCTGGGTCGCGGCGCGGTTCTAGCTCAGCCGCCTGCGAGAACGGCTTGCGGGTCCGTACCGTCGCAACCGCGGCGCCGACGAGGGTCGCGGTCTCGGCGGTGTCGAGCGTTGACCGTCAGGACGATGCCATGGCGTCGGTCTCTGCAAGCGCCGTGCAAGCGTTGGGCTGCGCGACAGTGCTCGCGCGTGCATCCTGCGTGCGCGGCGCAAGTGCCGGGGCCCGCTCTGTGGCGCGTTTTCGTTGCAGGAGGTTGCACACGGTCGCAGTCCTGGCCGGGTTGCCATGCAGAAGGTCGTGGGTTCGAATCCCATCATCCGCTCTCTTGAAACCCTCGCTACGGCGGGGGTTTTCCTTTGCCAGCGCATCCACTGCGTCGGCATCCCCACATGGTGGCATCGTGGTGGCCTGATGGTGGTTTCGTGGTGGTCTGGGGCGGCCGTGAAGCCCATGGATTGGGCGGTTTCGCGGGTGGGCCCTCATGCCCCTCACGCCCAGTTCCTAGAATCCCTATGGATTAAGGGGTTTTCCGACTTTTCGATGGGATTT
>JAUVPB010000110.1 GCA_030598925.1 Actinomycetes bacterium | reverse complement strand
CCGTCTTCCGGGGTGATGAAGCCGTACCCCTTCGCATCGTCGAACCATTTAACGGTTCCGGTTGCCATGAAAACACCTCCCTTATCTGCGTGACGAACGTAGAAGGAAGGCGCGTAGCGCGAACCGGACTCGCTCGAGATTGAGCCACCAATCTAGCAGCCGCTCCTAGCTTCAGGGCGTGCCGCCGGCTCAAGAGTGGCGGCCAGGTGAACGATGAGACAAGTGTGAGCCCGTCGCCGGTACTGTCTTGGCGCCGTGTCGCAACCTGGCCGGGTCGCTTCAGCCGGCGGGTAGTGGACGGCTTCGGCCTGAGGAGGTCGCATCGGCGCCTGCTCGGTTCCGGGGCCGCACTTGCGCTGGTGGCAGCCCTCACCGCGACCGGCGTCGGTTTCTACGCGTTGCGCGCGCACGCGGAGGCTGTTGAGGGGCAGCGGCTCGACGAGGAGGCGCAACTCGGGGTGGCGGCGTTCAACTCGTTCGCGCAGGACGTCGAGTCAATCGTCTCCGGCGGTCTGGCGATCGCCGTGGCGACGGACGGGGACGGCGCTGCGTTCGAGACCGCACTCGCGCCGCGGGTGCGCACGACGGCCGTGTCGAGCCTGGCGCTGCTTCACGTCGGTGACGACGCTTATCGGCCCGCATCTGAGGTGGGTCGTCGCGAGGCGCTTCTACCTCGGCAGCTGCCCGAGCAGTTCGCGCGGAGAATCGACGAGATCGCGGAGGGAGGCGGGCTCGACCTGGTCGAGGTTGCAGAGCTCGAGGAAGGGCGCGCTATCGGTCTCGCCGCTCGTGCCTCCGACGACAGCCCGTACCTCGTCTACGCCGAGCTGCTCCTACCCGAGGTCCTGTCGCTCACCGCAGGGGCGGACAACGGCGACGCGCGGTACGCCCTCTACTTCGGCGACGAGGTCGAGGAGTCGCTTGTCCTGACCAATGCGACGAAGCTTCCCATCGAGGGCCGGCGTGTCACGCGAATGTTGCGGCTCGGCAATCAGCGCCCGCTGCTCGTCTTCTCGACCGGCGAGAGTCTGGCGGGAGGCTTCACCACGAATCTCCCGTGGGGAGTCCTCGGCGTCGGGATCCTTCTGTCGCTCTTCGTCACCTCGTTGCTCGAAGCCACCCGGCGGCGTCATGTCCAGGCGGCGGCGCTGGTCGCAGATCTCGAGTACGCGAGTGCGGAGCTCGATCGCAGCGAGGAGCGCTACGGAAGCCTCTTCCAGAATGCCAACGATCTCGTCTTCATGACCGACACGAGCGGGACGTTCGAGGCGATCAACGACGCTGCCGAGCAGCTCCTCGGCTACTCCTCGGAAGAGCTGATCGGGCGGCACTTCGAGGAGCTCGTCGCGCCCGAGCTCGTGGAGCGTTCGCGAGATGCGCGTGAGCGCAAGCTTCGCGGGGAGATCGACGTGACCACCTACGACACAATCCTGCTGAGCAAGGACGGCGAGGCGGTCGAGCTCGAGGTGACGAGCCAGACGATGCGCGAACGAGGCGAGCCGGTTGGCGTGCAGGGAATCGGACGAGACACGCGCGAGCGCAACCGCCTCGAGGTGAGGTTCCGCTCGCTTGTCCAGAACTCGTCGGACGTCATCGCCGTCGTCTCGGCCGACCTCGTGATCGATTACGCCTCGCCGTCGGCGGCGAACGTCCTCGGCTACGCGCCCGAGGCGTTGATCGAACGGGACCTGCAGTCGCTGTTTGACGACGACGACTGGGAGAATGTCTCATCGTTCCTCGCCGGGGTTGCACCTGACGAGCCGGCGCGCTCCACCGAGGCGTGCCTGCAGGCTGGAGACGGCGGCAGACGGGACGTCGAGATCGTCGCCAGCAACCTCCTGGACGACTCGGCTGTTGGCGGGATCGTTCTGACAGTTCGCGACGTCACAGAGCGGATGGCCCTCGAACGAGAGCTGAGGTTCCAGGCCTTCCACGACTCACTCACCAGGCTCGCGAACCGAGCACTGTTCGC
The DNA here is from genome assembly GCA_030598925.1 of Actinomycetes bacterium. Lineage (GTDB taxonomy): Bacteria > Actinomycetota > Thermoleophilia > Gaiellales > Gaiellaceae > JAUVPB01. The sequence goes on along the minus strand of JAUVPB010000110.1, from coordinate 6,846 downwards.
CGATCGCGTCGGACACGCCCTTTCGAGGGCGGGTCGCCGGGACGGATCCATCGCCGTGCTGTTCATCGATCTCGACGACTTCAAGACGATCAACGACAGTCTGGGCCACGAAGCCGGTGATCGGCTGCTCGTAGCGATAGCGGACCGGCTGTCGGCATCCGTTCGTCCCTCAGACACTTGCGCGCGTCTCGGCGGAGACGAGTTCGCCGTCTTGCTCGACCCCGTCATGACGCGCGAGGACGCCGGGGCTGCGGCCCGTCGAGTCCGCGAGGCTCTTCGCGCGCCCGTGTCGGTGAGCGATCGCGACGTCAGGGTGCACGTGAGCATCGGCCTCGCGGTGGCCGATCGCCCGATGCTCACAGCGGATGATCTGCTCCGTCGAGCGGATGCGGCGATGTACGCGGCCAAACGTGAACGCGTGCAGAGCGTGCGCGAGTACGAGCCGGCGATGCATGAAGCTGCGCTCGCGCGCCTCGAGCTCAAGGGTGAGCTCGAGCTTGCGCTCGCCCGGAACGAGTTCTCTCTCCGATTTCAGCCGATCTTCGGTCTCGCTGATGCACGGCTTGTCGCGATCGAGGCTCTCGTCCGGTGGGAGCACCCGAGGCGAGGGCTGCTCACGCCCGAGGCGTTCATCGACCTCGCCGAGGAGACCGGACTCATCGTGTCGCTGGGCCGGTGGGTCATCACCCGCGCGGCGCAGTTCTACGTCGAGTTGCGGGAGGAGGGTCTCATCGCGGACTCCGTCGCCATCACTATCAACACGTCGACTCGCGAGCTCGACGAGCCGATGTTCGCGACAGAGCTCGTCGAGCTGATCACCGGCATGCGTCTCGACCCGGCTGATCTGGTGCTGGAGATCACCGAGCGCTCGCTCGTTGGAGACCACGAGGGCGCCGTGCGGAAGTTGCACGAACTACGAAAGCTTGGCATCCGGGTCGCCGTGGACGACTTCGGGACGGGTTACTCGTCACTCAGCACTCTTCAGCGCTTCCCGGTCGACATGCTGAAGATCGCCAAACCCTTCATCGACGACGTTGTCACTCGAACAGACTCGCTGGCGGATGCGATCGTGCGCCTCGGCTCGACTCTGGGACTCGAGACCGTCGCCGAGGGCATCGAGAACGAAGATCAGCTGCGCCGTCTCCGTCACCTCGGATGCGCGTACGGGCAGGGTTTCCACCTTTGCGGACCGCTGTCAGCCGACGGGCTGGCGCAACTCCTGCGGGAAGGTCGACTGCCAAGCCAGATCGATGGCTCTGAGAGCCGTCCGGCCGCCTAGACGAGCGACCTTCCTCGCAGGAGCGCGGGGCGGGGGCCGGGCTAGGCGCGCCCGATGCCGATGTGGAGCGGATTGGTGAGCACGGCGACGCCCTCGCGCGCTCGAGCGCGGAGGCCGTCGTCAAGTGCGTCGCGCACGGCGGCTGCTTGCTCTGCGGTGAGGTCGGCGACGAGCCTTGCGCCGATCGGGTTGCTGTTCGTGACCCAGTTCCAAAGCTGTGTCCCTGATTCGAACTCCAGGCTCTCTGTGATCGTCGCGACGTCGATCTCGGTCAAACCTGCATCGGCGAGCCGCTCTCGAAGAATGGTCGGATCCGCGGCCTGAAACTCGAGCGGCGGCGGGTCCATCGGGATGCCAGAAAATCCAGGAACGACGCTTTGGATCGCGCCGATGAACAGTGTCAGGAAGTCGATCTGCGTTGGCGGGCCGTAGACGACAAGGACCACACGGCCGCCGGGCTTTGTAACGCGGGCAAGCTCGCCCAGCGCCCTTGCCATGTCCGGAAAGAGCATGACGCCGAACTGGGACCCGGCGACATCGAAGCTGTCATCCTCGAGCTCGAGAGCATGTCCGTCCATGACGCGCGATTCGAGTGTCGACAGGCCCTCGGCCTCCGCGCGCGCGGCCAACCGCTCGACCATCACGGGCGACAGATCCGTCGCCAGAACCTCTGCACCAAGGCGCGCGGCCGGGATGCTCAGAGCACCGCTGCCGGAGGCGACGTCCAGGAAGCGTGCACCCTGTTCGAGGCCGGCGCGATGCAGCGCCTCGTTCCCGAGCCACATGTGGGTGGGAGTCACGAACTCGTCGTAGCCGGTCGCAATCGCGCTCCAGGCGTTCTCGGTGTCTGTCGCCGTAACCGTCTGTTCGGGTGCGCTTGTCATCGCTTCCTCCTCGTCTCGGTTTCCATGGCTGTCACCGTAGGAAGCGACGCGCGGAGGCGCATCGGCCGAACCACCCAACTTTCGGGGCCGTCGAGGATGGGTGGTTCTACCCACTCAAGCTCGACAAGACCTTCGGGCTAGACGAGATCGTGCTCGTAGGCGTACGCGGTCGCCGCGGCTCGTGAGCCGACACGAAGCTTCGCGAAGATGTTGCTCACGTGTCGATCGACCGTCCGCTCGCTGACTACGAGCTCGGTCGCGACCGCCCGGTTGGTCGCGCCCGCGGCGACGAGGCGCAGCACCTCCAGCTCGCGCGGGGTGAGACCATGCGTGTCGGCGGGCCGCGGCGACTCGGTGAGCGTCTTGACGCGCGCGAGTTCGGCCGCGGCTCCGAGCTGCGTAAATGCCTCGCAGGCAGCGTCAAGTTCCATTGAGGCTGTGTCGCCGTCACCGACCGACCGACACGCGCGTGCAGTGAGCACGCGCACGCGGGCGAGTTCGTACGGTGCGTCGAGGCGCGTCCAGATGAGGGTGGCCTCGCGCAGAGCGCTGAGCGCCGCCCAGTCGTCGCCGTCGGCGAGCGCAACTGCACCGTGAGCCTGCGAGGCCATCGCGGTGAGCACGTCGCTTTCCGCATCCCGTGCCAGCGCTTCGAGCTCTACGCTGGCCACTCGGGCGCCGTCGACGTCGTCCACGGCCAGCCTGATCTCGACGCACGCGTCGAGGAGTTGGGGTCGCGCCGGTTGGTTGGTCGTCTCGCCGAGGATGCGATGAATCGCCGCGAGGGCCGCTTCCGTATCGCCTTGAGCGAGCCGCAGGAGCGCGAGGCCTGGTTGGGGCTCCCAGCCGGTCCGGCTCGCGCTCCGGTACGCCGCCTCGGCGGCTGCGAGCTCGCCCTGCAGCCGAAGAATCTCCCCTTGCCGGTAGAGCGTCTGAGCCGCGGCCACGTCGTTCGCTTCCTTCGTGAACCGCTCGCTCGCGCGGCGTGCCTCCTCGAGCGCTGCTGGCCAGTCTCCGTGAGCCTGCATGACCTCAGCTCGATGCATCAGGCATTTTCCGGTGAAGCTCACGAGATCGGGCTGCTGCTCGCACCAGTCGCTTAGGGCGCCCGTCCACTCGCGCGCGCGCCGGAGCTCGTACACGTCCTGGCACGCCTCAATGACGCTGCAGTAGACGATGCCGGTAGCGATCGGCGAAAGCTCCCCGGCGGTGACCGCGACCATCGTCTCGTCGAGGAGCGCGAGACCGTCTCGAAGACGTCCCTGCTTGACGCGAGCACGACCCTGCGCATGGACCGCGAGCGCGACGAGATCTGCGTCGCCGAAGCGTCTGCCGATGTCGGCCGCGTCGGCCGCCGTACCATACTCCACCTCGTACTCTCCCATCGCCTCCTGCTCGAGCATGAGCGGCAGCATCAGATAGCCGCGTTCGGCGCAGTCGGAAGCTTCGCCCTCGACCAGCCGTTGCGCTCGACCGAACCAGCCGCTCGCCTGAGCGAACTCGCCTCGAAGCGCCAGGTTGATACCCGCCCAGCATGCGCAACGCGCCGCGCGGGTCGCCTCCTGCTGATTCAGGTACTCGTGATGCGCGCGTTCGAGGGCACGCACGTGATCGTCGTCCCGACCCAGCATGTACGCGGCCGTGGCGAGCAACTCCAGGTCGGCGGCGTCGAGTTGGCCGGCCTCGTCTGCCGCCGAGAGCATGGCATGGACGTCTAGCCATGCGCGCCGCTCGTACGACGCCCGTCCGCGCTCCACCTCCGTCGGCACAGCGAGCAGCCTAGACGCTGGACGTGTGGCAGCTTGCCCTCGTGATCGAGTGGCGCCCGGGTTGCGACCAGGCGGCAAGCCGTCAGCTACTGGCTATGCCCGCTCGTACTTGAGTCGCTTGACAGCGCGGGCGCGCTCGCCGGCGTCGAGCGTGGCCTTACGGAGCCGAACGTGTTGCGGCGTGACCTCCACGCACTCGTCCTGGCCGATGAACTCGAGCGCCTGCTCGAGGTTGAGACGCGTGGCGGGGGTGAGCCTGACGGTGTCGTCGGAGGAAGCGGCTCTGACGTTCGTGAGCTTCTTCTCGCGACACACGTTGACGTCCATGTCTTCTGGACGTGTGTTCTCGCCGACGATCATGCCGGCGTAGACCGTTGTGCCCGGCGAGACGAAGAGCGTCGAGCGCTCCTGGAGCGATTGGATCGCGTAGCCGGTCGCGGGCCCCGTGCGATCCGCGACGATGCTGCCAGTCGTTCTCGTGCGCAGCTCGCCCATCCAGGGTTCATAGCCCTCGAACACGTGGTGAAGCAAGCCTGTCCCACGTGTCTCGGTGAGGAAGTCCGTTCGGAAACCGATCAGCGCTCTCGCCGGAACGATGTAGTCGAGCCTGACCCAGCCGGTGCCGTGGTTTGCGAGCTTCTCCATCCGAGCCTTGCGCTCGCCGAGCAGCTGCGTGACGGCTCCGACGTACTCCTCCGGCACGTCGATCGTAAGTCGCTCGGTAGGCTCGTGCACCCTGCCGTCGATCTCGCGGGTCACGACGACGGGCTTTCCGAGCGTGAGCTCGAACCCTTCGCGCCGCATCATCTCGACGAGAATCGCGAGCTGCAGCTCACCTCGGCCCTGCACCTCCCAGGCGTCCGAACTGTCCGTGGGCAGGACTCGCAGAGACACGTTGCCAACGATCTCCCTATCGAGGCGAGCCTTGACCAGGCGAGCGGTCAGCGTCTTGCCGTCAGTGCCAGCGAGAGGCGAGGTATTGACCCCGATCGTCACCGATAGGGTCGGCTCGTCGACCGCGATCACCGGCAGCGGGCGGCAATCCTCCGGATCAGCGAGGGTTTCGCCGATGGTCACATCCTCGATGCCGGACACGGCGATGATCTCGCCCGGGCCTGCTTCGTCGACCTCGACGCGCTCGAGGTTCTCGGTCACGTAGAGGTTGCCGATTCGTGCGCTCTCGATCGAGCCGTCGGCTCGGCACCATGCGACCGGGGCGCCCTTCCTGATGCGTCCGTGTTGAACGCGGCACAGCGCGATCCGACCGACGTAGGGTGACGCGTCGAGGTTCGTGACCCAGGCTTGTAGCGGATGCCCCGGGTCGTGCTCGGGCGCCGGCACGTGCTCGAGCAACGTGTCGAACAGCGGCTTGAGATCGGTCCCAGCCTCGTCGACGTCGCGGGTCGCCGTGCCCTTTCGTGCGTCTGTGTAGACGATGGGAAAGTCGATCTGGCTGTCGCTGGCCTCGAGATCGAGGAACAGCTCGTACGTCTCGTCGACCACCGCCGCTGTCCGAGCATCGGGGCGGTCGATCTTGTTGATCACGACGACGACGGGCAGATCGAGCTCCATTGCCTTTCGGAGCACGAAGCGGGTCTGCGGCAGTGGGCCCTCGCTGGCGTCGACGAGCAACAGCACGCCATCGACCATCGTGAGTGCGCGCTCGACCTCGCCGCCGAAGTCGGCGTGGCCGGGTGTATCGAGGATGTTGATCTTCGTGTCGCCGACTCGGACGGCCGTGTTCTTGGCCAGGATCGTGATGCCCTTCTCCCGCTCGAGATCCATCGAGTCCATCACGCGCTCCGCGACGTCCTGGTTCGAGCGAAAGGCCCCGGACTGCCAGAGCATCGCGTCGACGAGCGTTGTCTTGCCATGGTCCACGTGCGCGACGATGGCCACGTTTCGGAGGTCGTCGCGGGTAGCCATCGAACCGATCAGCGTTCAGGAGACGACTGGAGGTGGGCGCGGCGCTCTCGGCGCCTCGATCGCGCATTCCCTTCAGTCGGTGCTGCCTGGTCGGAGCGTGGCGCGGATCCGCCGGTCTCTGCTCCGCTGCCGTTCTTCGCGCGTTGGCCCCTCTTCGCGAGGCGCTTCTTGGCTGACTTCTTCCGCGCGTGGCGGGTCGGACGGACGTCGTTGCGAGCGCCTTCGGTGCGCGGAGCCGAAGGTCCCGGGCGCGCGCCGGTCTGCAGCTCCGGCATAGCCTGGGTCGCGGGCGGTGTGACGTCGCGAAGCCGATCCGTGTCTGTGCTGGTAATGGGCTCGCTCAGGCTCAGCTCACGCTGAAGCTTCTTTGCCTCGCCGATCTGCTCTGGTTGGAGCAGCGAGATGACGACGCCTCCACTGCCCGCTCGCGCGGTCCGGCCTGATCGGTGGACGTAGGTCTTGTGATCCTCGGGCGGGTCGTAGTGCACCACCGCGGCCACGCCGTCGACGTGGATGCCGCGGGCGGCGACGTCGGTGGCCACCAGCGCGTGAACCTGTCCTCGGGAGAACGAGTCGAGTGCTCTCGTCCGCTGGTTCTGCGAGCGGCCTCCGTGAATGGCCGCCGTCTTGATGCCGGCGCGTCCGAGCTGCTTGGCCAGCTTGTCGGATCCGTGTCGGGTGCGGCAGAACACGATCGCCGGTCGCGCGGCGCTCACCGCCTTGGCCGTGGCGTCGACTCGGTCAACCTTGGCGACCTTCCAGAACAGGTGCACTGCGTCCGTGACATCGGGCGTTTCCTGCCCGACCTCGTGGCGCACCGGATCGCGCTGGTATCGCTCGGTGAGCTTCGCGACGTCGCCGTCGAGCGTCGCAGAGAACAACAGCGTCTGGCGGTTGTCAGCCGTCTGGTCGAGCAGGCGGCGCACGGCAGGCATGAAGCCCATGTCTGCCATGCGGTCAGCTTCGTCGACCACGACCTGACGCACCT
>JAUVPB010000127.1 GCA_030598925.1 Actinomycetes bacterium | reverse complement strand
GGCGCGCAAGCAGGGGAATCCGGAGGTCTATCCGGAGCACCTGAGCATGGCGCTGCTGGAGCAGGACTTCCCCGCCGCGCTGCTCGAGCGCGCGGGCAGCGACATCGGCCCGTTGCGCGAAGAGCTGGCGGGGACCGTGGCGGCACGACCCTCCGTTCAGGGAGGCAGCCAGCAGCAGCCGCGCATCTCTACGGCCGCCGCGGAGGTGCTCGACGCCGCTGAGAAGGAGATGGGCGAGCTCGGCGACGACTACCTGTCTGTCGAGCACCTCGTGCTTGCCCTGGGGCTCGGCGATCGCGACGCGGTCCTCGACGCGCTTGACCATATTCGGGGATCGCAACGCGTCACGAGCCAGAATCCCGAGGGAACGTACGAAGCGCTCGCCAAGTTCGGGCGCGACCTGACCGCCCTCGCGGAGGACGGGAAGCTCGATCCCGTGATCGGACGTGACGACGAAGTTCGTCGCTTGATTCAGGTTCTCTCGCGCCGCACGAAGAACAACCCTGTTCTGATCGGTGAGCCGGGTGTTGGAAAGACAGCGATCGTCGAGGGCCTAGCGCAGCGGATCATCGCCGGTGACGTCCCCGAGGGACTGAAAGGCCGGCGCGTGTGGGCGCTCGACATCGGCTCGTTGCTAGCGGGCTCCAAGTACAGGGGCGACTTTGAGGAGCGCCTGAAGGCCGTGCTCGGAGAGATCAAGGCGGCCGAGGGCGAGATCGTCCTCTTCATGGACGAGCTCCACACGATCGTTGGCGCGGGCGCGGCCGAGGGCGCGGTCGACGCCGCCAACCTGCTCAAGCCGATGCTCGCGCGTGGCGAGCTACGCGCCGTTGGGGCGACCACGCTTGACGAATATCGAAAACACATCGAAAAGGATGCGGCGCTCGAGCGGCGGTTCCAGCCAGTCCTGGTTGGAGAGCCCTCGGTCGCGGACACGATCGCGATTCTCCGCGGCCTGAAGGAGCGCTACGAAGCGCACCATGGTGTGCGCATCCGCGACGCCGGGCTCGTGGCCGCGGCGGTGCTTTCCGACCGCTACATCTCCGACCGGTTCCTGCCTGACAAAGCAATCGACCTCGTTGACGAGTCTGCCTCAGGGTTACGGATGGAGATCGACTCCGCGCCGACCGAGCTCGACGAGGCCGACCGTCGCGTGCGGCAGCTGGAGATCGAGCTCGCCGCCATGGCAAAGGAGACTGATGACGTGCGTGAGCCGGTCGAGCGCCAGCTCGCCGAGGCGCAGGCTCGGCGAGACGAGCTCGCCACGCGCTGGGCCGCAGAGAAGGATGCGCTTGACCGTGTCAGCGAGATCACACGGCGCATCGACGAGCTCAAGGTCGAGGCCGAAAAGGCCGAGCGTGAGGCAGACCTCGAGCGAGTAGCGGCGATTCGGTACGGAGAGTTGCCCGAGCTTGAGAAAGAGTTCGAAGCGCGGGAGGACTCACCGGTCGAGCCGATGGTGAAGGAAGAGGTGGACGAGGACGACATCGCCGAGGTCGTCGCTCGCTGGACGGGCATTCCAGCGTCCAAGCTGCTCGAGGCCGAGGCCGCGAAGCTGCTGGACATGGAGGAGCGGTTGCACGATCGCGTCATCGGTCAGCAGGCCGCCGTCGAGGCGGTGTCCAACGCAGTCCGACGCTCACGATCGGGTCTTGCCGACCCGAACCGGCCGATCGGGTCATTCGTGTTTCTCGGACCGACAGGTGTGGGCAAGACCGAGCTTGCGAAGGCCCTCGCGGAGTTCCTGTTTGACGACGAGCGAGCAATCGTGCGACTCGACATGTCGGAGTACATGGAGAAGCACACCGTGTCGCGACTCATCGGAGCGCCGCCAGGGTACGTTGGCTTCGAGGAGGGTGGGCAGCTCACCGAGGCTGTTCGGCGGCGTCCGTATTCGGTCATCCTGCTGGACGAGATCGAAAAGGCCCACAGCGACGTGTTCAACGTCTTGCTTCAGCTGCTCGACGACGGCCGACTCACTGACGGTCACGGCCGCACGGTCGACTTCCGAAACACGGTGCTGATCATGACGTCGAATGTCCGGTCGGTCGAGTCGATGAAGGAGCACTTCCGGCCCGAGTTCCTTAACCGGATCGATGAGATGATCGAGTTCCACGGCCTCTCGCGTGAGCACATTGCCGAGATCGTCGAGCTCCAGCTTGCGCGGCTTCGGGGACGGCTCGCCGAGCGCGGTATCGAGCTCGAGCTGAGCGCCGAGGCCCTCGAGTTCATCGCGGAGACTGGGTGGGACCCGGCGTACGGTGCCCGCCCGCTCAAGCGTGCGATTCAGCAGCTCATCGAGAATCCTCTCGCGCAGCGGCTCCTCGCGGGTGAGCTGGTGGAGGGCGAACGCATTCGCGCGATCGTCGAAGACGGAGACCTGAGCTTCGAACAGAGCAACGCGGCTGTGCCTACGGCCGCGTAGCGCGACTCCGGCTGTACAGGAGGGAGGCCGTGGGTTCGAACAGCGAGCCCGCGCAGCTTCGCGCCGCGGCAACGGCCGCCTAGAGTGGCCGCGTGCCGGCCGAACTCGATCCTTTCACCATCGAGATCGTCCGTGACAAGCTGTCTGCGGCTGCGGATGAGATGGGCGTCGTGCTCGCGCGGACGAGCATGAGCCCGATCGTCTACGAGGTACTCGATTTCGCGTGCGGCATCACAGACGCCAAGGCGCAAGTGATTGCTCAGACGAACGGCCTCACGCTGTTCACGGGCACGTTCGGTCCTCAGGTTCGGAGCGTCGTAGAGAAGTTCGGCGTCGACGGCATGAGTGCCGGTGATGTTTTCGCGACCAACATTCCGTACGACGGCGGCACCCACACGTGCGACGTCTGCCTGATCAAGCCGATCTTCTTGAGCGGAGACGTCGTCGGTTTCGCCGTCAGTGTCACACACTGGATCGAGATCGGCGGCTCGGTTCCCGGAAGCATCCCGCCCGACGCCACCGAGATCTATCAAGAGGGGCTGCGTCTTCCCGGCGTCAAGGTCGCGGACGCGGGCGGCACGAGCCAGACGATCCTCGACCTCATCACAGCCAACATTCGCCTTCCCGTGACGGGCATCGGTGACCTGAATGCGGGGTTGGCAGCCGTAGGCATCGGCGAGCGGCGTGTGGTCGAGGCGTGCGAGCGCTACGGGATCGAGCTGGTCGGAGCCACCTTCGAGCACATCCTCGAGCACGGTGAGCGCGTGGCTCGTGCTGCGCTTCGCGACATCCCGAACGGCATCTACGAGGCGAACGACGTGATCGACGGTGACGGCATCACGGACGATCCGATTCCGATCAAGGTCACCGTCACCGTCGAGGACGACTCGCTGCACGCCGACTTCACCGGTTGCGCCCCGCAGGCTCGCGGCCCGATCAACTGCGCAACCGGAGCGCTCCTGTCGGCCTGCAAGACCGTCGTGCGTGCGATCACCGATCCAGGAGCGAAGTCGAACGACGGCTTCTTCCGCCCGCTCACGCTCACGATTCCGCCCGGAACCGTCTTTAGCGCCGAGCCACCTGCGCCAACAGGCTGGTACTACGAGGGGGCGTCGTGCGCGAACGACCTGTTCTGGAAGGCGCTCGCACCCGCTGTACCCGACAAGCTTGGCGCGGGAAGCTACATGAGCCTCTGCGCCGCGTACCTGATCGGTACGGAGCGCGAGACCGGAGAGCTGTTCGTGCTGGCCGAGCCGAATGTCGGTGGCTGGGGCGGGAGTGCCGTTGGCGACGGCGTTAGCGCGCTGATCGCGACGACCGACGGTGACACGTACAACTTTCCGGTGGAGGTAGTCGAGACGCGATACCCCGTGCTGATGGAGCGGTACGAGCTCGACACGGAGAGCGGCGGGGGCGCGGGACTGCACCGAGGAGGGCTCGGGTGCGTCCGCGAGTACCGGCTCTACGGCGTTGACGCAGCAGCCGGCTACGGGAGTTGCAGCGGCGCGCAGCGTACGCCCTGGCCGCTCGCCGGCGGCGTCGCCGGCTCGCACAACTTCCTCGAGTACGCACGTGAGAGCGGACGCCATCGCGTCGGCCGCACGCCGAGGGTCGAGCTTGTCGACGGCGATCGGGCGATGGTCGTGACCGCGGCCGGAGGTGGCTTCGGCGACCCGCTCGAGCGCGACCCAGAACGGGTGCTGGACGATCTGATCGACGGCTACGTGACGCTCGCGCGGGCTCGAGACGACTACGGCGTCGTGATCGATCCCGGGCCCATGACGATCGACCGCGCCGCGACGCGTGAGCTCCGCGAATCGAGGGGCGCCTCGAGCTGATGAAGACTCGGGTCGCCACCGACATTGGAGGGACGTTCACCGACCTCGTGCGGCTCGACGAGGCAACGGGTGAACTGATGCTTGCGAAGTCGGCAACGACTCCGGACGAGCTCGCCAAGGGCGTTCTCGACGTCGTCGAGCAGGGTGGTGTCGAGCTATCGGAAGTTGCCGAGCTTTCCCACGGAACGACGATCGTGATCAACACGCTCACCGAGCGGACCGGAGCTCGCACCGGTCTCGTGACGACGCGCGGCTTTCGTGACGTGCTCGAAATCGCGCGCGGGAACCGGCCTGACATGTACAACCTCGTTCCGAGTAAGCCAACGCCGTTCGTTCCGCGGCGGTATCGCTACGAGGTGACGGAGAGGGTCGACCGGCATGGCACCGTGCTCCAGCCTCTCGCGATCGGTGAGCTTGACGAGATCGCAGCTGCGATCGCCGCGGCCGGGATCGAAGCGCTAGCTATCTGTTTCGTACACGCATACGCCCACCCGGAGCATGAGCGCGCATGCCGCGATCATCTCCGCGATCGGCTTCCAGACATTGCGGTCACGGCGTCATCAGACGTGACCCGCGAATGGCGGGAGTACGAACGGACAAGCACGGCGGTGCTCAACTCGTACGTTCAGCCGAGGGTGGGGCGCTACGTCGACGCGCTCGAGGCCCGTCTCCATGAGCGGGGCCTCGCGGGGCCGCTTCAGATCATGCAGTCGAATGCAGGAACGGCAACTGCGGCCGCCGCCCGCGGCCGGCCCATCTACCTGGTCGAGTCGGGTCCAGCTGGTGGCGTCGTCGGGGCGGCTCGACTCGGTCAGCGAATCGGCGAGCCGAACGTTCTGTACCTCGACATCGGAGGCACGACCGCCAAGTGCTCTTTGATCCTTGATGGAGAGCCGACGACAACAACCGAGTATCGAATCGAGGGGCGTCCCGACTACGCCGGCTACCCGGTCATGGTGCCCGTCGTCGATATCGTCGAGATCGGCGCCGGTGGGGGCAGCATCGCATGGGTCGATCAGGGCGGGTCCCTGCGCGTAGGGCCGAGAAGCGCGGGGGCCGAGCCTGGGCCGGCCTGCTACGCGCGCGGCGGCGATCAGCCGACGGTGACAGATGCCAAGCTGCTCGCCGGCGTGCTCGATCCCGACTACTTCCTTGGCGGGACCGTGGCGGTGCAGCGCGAGCTCTCGCACGAAGCTCTGTCCCAGCTTGGGCAGCAGCTCGGCCACGACGCCCGTGAGCTCGCGAACGGGATCGTGCGCCTCGTCAACGCGAACATGATCAATGCGCTCAAGCTCGTCTCGGTCAGGCGTGGCTACGACCCCCGCGACTTCGTACTCGTGGCCGGCGGGGGTGGCGGCCCGATGCACGCAGCTGCACTAGGAGCCGAGCTGCGCGTCAAGCGCGTGATCGTACCGCCGTTCTCGGGCGTCTTCTCGGCCTGGGGGATGTGCCTGACCGACCCGCGCGTCGACGTAATCCAGACAAGGATCGTTAGGACGTCGTCGGTTGAAGCGGCCGAGATCGATCGGCTGTTCGCGGCCATGGAGGGCGAGGCCGCGTCCGAGCTCGGCGCCGAGCGAGAGGCTACGAGCACGAGCTTCGCGCGGTCTGTCGACATGCGCTACCAGGGGCAGGAACACACCGTTCGCGTACCGGTCGACCCGGGCACGTCGATCGAGGCGGTCGAAGCGAGCTTCCACGCCGAGCACCGACGTGCGTACACGTTCGACCTCGACGAGACCGGCATCGAGTTCGTGACGTTTCACGTTGCAGGGTTCGTGCGGCGCGATGGAGTCGAGCCGCGACCGCCCGCGCTTCCGCACGCTGCGAGTCGGCCGGAGGTTAAGGGGCAGCGGCTGGTCGACTTCGACATTGACGGCATTCACGACACGACCGTGTACGAGCGTGAGGACCTGCCCGCGGGGTTCACGGCCGTGGGCCCTCTCGTGGTCGAGGAGCCGACGACGACGACGCTTGTGCATCCGGCGCAGACCTTGCTCGTCGACGAGGCCGGCAATCTCACGATCGAACTCGGTTAACCGCTGGCGACTAGCCGGGCGCCAGGAACTCGATCACGGCGTTGCTGAACGCCGCGGGATCGTCCATCACGCCTTCTGAGCTACCCGGAAGCTCCAGGTAGCGGCAGTCCGGGATCGCGTCTGCGACGCGCTTCGTACTGTCCACGACTCGCCCCTCTTGCTGGTTCATGACCAGGGTTGGCATTGAAAGCTGTGGCAACAGATCAAACGCGCGGTGCTCGACCACAGCGTTGTACGACCACCAGAAGCGGGGTCCGGCCTGCAGATATGCGACCAGCTCGAGCCAGTAGCGCTCGGGGTCAGCCGGAGAGAACTCCTGGTCGCGCGCGAGCATCGGCTTCGGGTACGTCTCGAGAAACTCACCTGTCGTATCGAGGTCGAACTTGTGGGCATCGAGGTAGGTTCGCCAGTCCGCGCGCACGGCTTCGTCATCGAACGCGAGCACCCCCGCGAGCACCAGACGATTCAAGCGAGTGCGGTGCGACGAAGCGGCCTCGATTGCGATGGACGCGCCAGTGTGATGGCCCAACAGATCGACCGTCTGTAGGCCCAGGGCATCAAGGAACTGGACAACAGCCTCGCCATAGTCGGCCATCAGCGGCTGTCGCGGGAGCGCGTCGGAGTTCCCGAACCCGGGCGTGTCGAGCGCTATGGTTCGGAACCGCTCGGCGAACAGAGGGAGCGCCCGCTCGTACTGGATCGAACTGGACGGCGTCTTGTGCAGCAGCACGAGCGGCGGACCCTCGCCGGCCTCCCGGTAATGCAACTGACCATGTTCGACGTCGACGTACGCGCGCCTCATCGTTTCTCCTCCTCACGATCCGGCCGTTGCGAGGGCAACGGCAACTTCCGCGGCGAGCGCGGCATTCTCCACTATCAGGCGATGGTTCACGTCGAGCGTACGCCCCCCGCTGGATTCGTGAACGTGCGCGAGCACGTACGGCGTGAGGTCGGCGCCAGTGACGTCGGCTCCGGCTGCGGCCGCGAGCGCTGCCTCGAACAACTGTGCCATCTCGTGCTCGTCGATTGACGGGTCCGCCGCTCGTGTCAAGACGATTCCTCCGCCGCCCAGTTCCCAGTGGGCGCGGGCGAGCGCGGCAAGGTCGCTGACCGAGTCGATGCGCTCGACGACCGGACCGCCGCGAGCGCTGTAGAAGAGGGGGAGGCGGTCTGTTTGCCAGCCAAAGAGTGGCACTCCCAGCGTTTCGAGTGCCTCGTTCGTCGCGTCGACGTCGAGCAAGCTCTTCACGCCCGAGCACACCACGATCGCGGGCGTGCGGGATACCTGCAGCAAGTCAGACGACACGTCCGGGCGCTCTGCGTAGCCGCGATGGACGCCGCCCAATCCGCCGGTAGCGAACACTCGGAGTCCAACTGCACGGGAGATCGCAAGGGTTCCGCCGACCGTCGTCGCTCCGAGCTCACCCGAGATGAGAGAGCGGGCGAGATCGCGCGCGCCGACCTTCCTCGCGTCGGGCCGCTCAGCAAATGCCTTTAGGTCGCCGCGATCAAGGCCGACTCGAATGCTTCCGTCAACGACGCCAACAGTGGCGGGAATGGCCCCGGCATCGCGGACGGCTGCCTCGGCGTCGATCGCGACGGTCGCGCCCCGTCCCTGGGGGAATCCGTGCGAGACGAGCGTCGTTTCGAGCGCGACGACGGCCG
>JAUVPB010000323.1 GCA_030598925.1 Actinomycetes bacterium | reverse complement strand
TCAATGTCCAGAACGCGATCGATATTGGCTTTCTCCCGCCGGTGCCGTACGAGCGCGTTGTCAAGGTCGGCAATGCATCGGTGCGCGGCGCCCGCCGGCTCCTGCTTTCGAGCACGGCACGGATGCTGCTGGAAGCGCTCGTGAAGCGGATCGAGCATGTAGAGCTCGAGACGACTCCCGATTTCTTCGACATCTTCGTCGAGGGGTGTCAGTTCAAGCCCATGCCCGCGCGACTCGGAAGCACGGATGACCGCGTCGCGCTCTGACCTCGCCGGCTCCGGTGCGCGGGACCCAGCCGGAGCCTGGGGGAAGTCGACGCTCCGGCACTTGCTCACCGAGACCGATCGCTTCCTCACCGTTGTCGAGCTCGTCCCGAGCCGGGGCCTCGTGACGGATGAGGGCGGACGTCGCGTGCTCGCTCTCGGGCGCGCGCTGGCCGAGAACCCACGCATCGATGGGCTGTCGCTAACGGACAATCCAGGCGGGGGCGCGATGCTCGCGGCGGACACGCTCGGTACAGACCTACTCGCAAGAGGCCAGGAGGTGATCATCCACCTCGCCTGCAAGGACTGGAATCGCAATGCGCTTCAGAGCCGTGGCTGGAAGCTCAGCTCGGAAGGCTTCGACAACGTCCTGGCAATGTCGGGCGACTACCCGATCAGTGGATACCACGGAGCCGCGAGCCCAGTGTTCGATATCGACTCGGTCGGTCTGTTGCAGATGCTCTCGGACATGAACGCTGGCTTGCTTCCCGGCCCTAGCGGAGAACTGCGCGAGCGCACCGACTTCTTTCTCGGAGCGGTCGTCACGAACCACAAGCCGCACGAGCGGGAGGTCATTCCTCAATATCTGAAGCTGAAGCGGAAGATCGAATGCGGGGCCGCGTTCGCGATCAACCAGATCGGCTACCACGCGCGCAAGGACGACGAGTTGCTGCGCTGGTTGTCACTCAACGACCTCCAGGTTCCCGTCGTCGCCAACGTGTACGTGCTGTCGGCCAAGGCTGCGCGGTTCTTCCAGGCGGGCAAGGTGCCGGGCGTGGTTGTGACTGACGAGCTGCTCGCCCTCGCCGAGCAACAGGAAGCAAGTCCTGATCGGGGTCGCTCGTTCTTCCTCGAGCTGGCGGCGAAACAGATCGCGATCGCCAGGGGGCTCGGTTTTCGTGGCGCGTACATCGGCGGGCATCTTGTTGCGACCGACTACGACGAGATCCTGGAGCGAGCAGACACCTATGAGCCTGGCGACTGGCGCTCGCTGATCAGAGACGTTCGGTTCCCGCAGGCCGACGAGTTCCACTACTTCGAGGAAGACACGGAGACTGGGCGCTCGTCGGACGAGGTCAACCGCGAGTACGCGAGGACCCGGGCGCGAGCGTCGGGGCGGCGGCCGTTTCGCGGATCAGTCGCCTATTCGTTCAACCGATTCATGCATGGCGCGATGTTCGAGCCCAGCGGGCGACTGCACCGCATTGTCCGTGCCGTCTATCGACGCGCCGACACGAGGCCGACGGGCGAACGGCTACTGCACGGCATGGAGCGCGTCACGAAGGGTGTGCTGTTCGACTGCCACGACTGCGGTGACTGCTCGTTGCCCGAGATCGCCTACCTGTGCCCTGAGTCGCAATGCGTGAAGAATCAGCGCAACGGTCCCTGTGGCGGCACGCGGGACTCGATCTGCGAGATCGGCGAGAAGGAGTGCATCTGGGCGCGGGCCTACGAGCGTCTCAAGGCACAAGGCAAAGAGGAGACGATGCTGGATGGGCCAGCGGTGATCCAGGACAACGCGCTGCGCGGAACGAGTGCGTGGAGCAATGCCTTGCTCGATCGAGATCACCGGGCTCAGCGTGCCGCGCCGCCGAAGGCGGCGCCAGAGGAGGACGTCGCGTGATCGACATACAGGCAGGCCGAGAGTTCTCGATCATCGGCGAGAACGTTCACGCAACGCGGGTTCTCGTGCGAGGTGGGCCGGGAACCGGTGAGGACGACGATGGGCGCGAGGCAATCGTCTTCGACGACATGGACGGCAACCCACGATCGATCGCCGTCCCCGAGTCCGAGAAGGAGGCGCAGGCCTACCTCGAGGGTCGAATCAAGCACGTCAGGATCGCTCTGGATCTCGGGCTCAGCGACGGAGATCACGCCGACGCTGCCCGGACGTACCTCCACACGATGGCTCTTCGGCAGGCCGAGGCCGGTGCGGCGTTCCTCGACGTGAATGTCGACGAGATCGCGCCCAGGCTC
>JAUVPB010000018.1 GCA_030598925.1 Actinomycetes bacterium | reverse complement strand
GGTACTCGAGGGCGAATCCGGCGTGAACGATCCGGTCGCAATCGCGCTGATGATCGGACTGCTGGAGTTCGCGACGAGTGACGAGGGATCGGTCGCGGCGATCGCGGAGGAGTTCGCCATCGAGATGGCCGTCGGCGCGGCCATTGGCGTCGTCGGAGGCCTCCTGCTGGCGCAGTTCATCCGGCGGGTGCCGCTACCGAACGAGGCCCTCTACTCATTACGCACGCTCGCCTCCGCCGGCATCATCTACGGGGTCGCCGCGACGACGCACGGCTCCGGCTTCCTCGCGGTCTTCATCGCCGGTGTGCTCATCGGCGACCAGCGCGCCCCCTACAAGGCGCAGATCAAGCGCTTCCACTCGTCGCTTGCGAGCCTCGGTGAGATCGTCGTTTTCGTCGTGCTGGGCGTGACGATCGACCTGGGTGCGCTCGGTCAAGACAATCTCTGGCTCGACGGGCTGATACTCGCCGTCCTACTGGCCTTCATCATCAGGCCTCTGGTGGTGGGCGGCCTCCTCCTGCCGACCTCGTTGGTGCGCGGCGAGCGTCTGTTCATCATGTGGAGCGGTCTGAAGGGTGCGGTGCCGATCGTTCTCGGCGCGTTCGCGGTCCTCGCGGCGGTCGACGACGCGGACCGCGTGTACGGCATCGTGTTCGTTGTCGTCGCGTTCTCGGTCATCTTCCAGGGCAGCACGGTGCCGGCAGCGGCACGATTGTTCGGAGTTCCGATGGAGGAGACTGAGCCCGAGCCCTGGGACCTGTCGGTGCGGCTGCAGCGAGAGCCTCGCGGCGTCGAGCGATTCTTCGTCGTCCGAGGGTCCGCGGCCGACGGCGTCTTGATCAGTGACCTACCCCTCGGCGATGAGACATGGATCAGCATGCTGCTGCGGGAAGGCCACCCGATACCCGCGCGCGGCGACGAGGTGATCAAACCCCACGACGAGCTGCTCGTGCTCACGGAAGCCGAGGACGTAGCGGCCGTGCGGGCCCTGTTCACCCGGCCGCTGCCGAAGCAGGACGTGACGTCGTGAGTCGGCGCGTCTGCGACGGCGCTAGAAGAGACCGATCGTCGTACCGTCCGCGTCGATGTCGACGTTACGGAGCGCGGGTGTTGCGCTCAGGCCAGGCATGGTCATCATGTCGCCGCAGAGCGCGACGATCCAGCCTGCTCCGGTGTAGGCCCGAAGGTCGCGCACCGGGACCGTGAAGCCCTCGGGCGCATTGACGAGCAGGGGGTCGTGAGATAGCGATAGGTGGGTCTTGGCCATGCAAATCGGCAGGTTGCCGAGGCCAGTCTCCGTGTAGCGCTTCATTTTCTCGAGCGCGGCGGGCATGAACGAGACGCCGCTCGCTCCGTACACCCGGGTTGCGATCGTCTCGATCTTCGAGGCGATGGGCTCATCGAGTTCGTACAGCGGTGCGAAATCGACCGGTTCCTCGCAGGCCCTGACGACAGCTTCGGCCAGGGCGGCGGCACCCTCGCCGCCGCGTGCGAAGGCGTCGTTGATCTCGGCAGCGAACGCACCTCGCTCGAGCGCGAGTTGTCTGACCAGCTCGCACTCCTCGTCGGTGTCCTCCGGCCGACGGTTGACTGCGACCACCGGCTGGATGCCGAACTGGCGCGCGATGCCGATGTGTCGCGCGAGGTTCTCGATCCCTCGTTCGACGGCATCGAGCTCACCCTGGGGGTTCTCGGCGTGGTGTTTGAGCGCGCGGACCGTAGTCACAAGCACGATCGCGCTCGGTTGGAGCCCGCCGACCCGGCAGACGATGTCAAGGAACTTCTCCATCCCCATGTCCGAGCCGAAGCCGCTCTCCGTCACGACGTAGTCGCCGAGCTTGAGCGCGACCTTGTCAGCGACGAGCGAGTTGTTGCCGTGCGCGATGTTCGCAAAGGGACCGCAATGCATGAGGCAGGCCTGTCCTTCGAGGGTCTGGATCAGGTTCGGCTTGATCGCCTCTTTGAGGAGTACAGCCATCGCGCCTGCTGCCTCCAGATCGTCTGCCGTCACGGGGTCGCCGCCTCGCGAGTAAGCGACGGTAATCGCTCCGAGGCGGGTTCGGAGGTCGTTGAGATCATTGGCGACCGCGACGATCGCCATGACCTCGGATGCCGCTGTGATGTCGAAGCCGGTCTCGCGTGGGTAGCCGTTCGCGCGGCCGCCGAGGCCGATAGCGGTCTGCCGGAGCGCACGGTCGTTCATGTCGACACACCGTCGCCAGCCGATGGTCAGCGGGTCGATGTCGAGTGCGTTGCCGTGGAGGAGGTGGGCGTCGATCGTGGCGGCCAGCAAGTTGTTTGCCGCGCCGATCGCGTGGATGTCGCCGGTGAAATGCAGGTTGAGGTCCTCCATGGGCACGACCTGGGCGTAGCCGCCGCCGGCCGCACCACCCTTGATGCCGAACACCGGTCCGAGTGATGGCTCACGCAGGCAGAGGGCGGGCTTCTTCCCGATCGATCCCAGGCCCTGCGTGAGCGAGACGGCCGTTGTCGTCTTGCCCTCACCGGCCTTGGTCGGCGTGATGGCCGTCACGCAGATCAGCTTCCCATCGGGATTGCCTGCGAGCCGCTCGATCGCGCTCAGGTCGACCTTCGCCTTGAAGCGCCCGTACAGGTCGTACTCGTCGGGACGGAGACCGTGCCGGTCTGCGACGTCGGCGATCGGCTCGAGCTGATGGGTCTGTGCGATCTCGAGGTTGGACGGGACTTTCACGCTCATGTTCTTCCTCTCAATGGCTGACCGCCGCCGCTGCGAGCTCCGACACGGGACGGTCGGCGTAGAAGCGCTCGAGCTTGAACGGTTCGATCAGGTCCGGGGTTTTACGAGTAGCGACGAGCTCCGCGAGTGTGACGCCGACGATCGGCGCTGCCTTGAAACCATACGTACCCCACCCGCAGTCGACGAGGAACCCCTCGACCTCGGTCATGCCCATGATCGGGCTGTAGTCGGGGCTCATGTCGCAGATGCCGGTCCACTGGCGCAGAACCTTGCAGCCGCTGAGTTGAGGGAAGAGCTCGAGCACGTGGCGGGCCGAGCTCTCGAGAAACGGCAGCGTGCCGCGATTCGAGTACGTCGAGTAGGGCTCGACCTCGGCTCCGATCAGAAACTCGCCGCGGTCGGTCTGCGAGAGGTAGACGTGCATCTGAGACGACACGATGACGACATCGAGGAACGGCTTGACGGGCTCCGTCACGAAGGCCTGCAGAATGCTCGTCCAGATCGGGAGGTCGACGGAGACCATGTCCGCGAGCGTCGTCGACCAGCCGGCGGTGCAGTTCACGACGGTGTCGCACTCGATCGACCCACGGTTCGTCTGCACTCCCGTGACCCGCCCGTTGCTGACGCCGATGCCCGTTACCTCGGTGTTCTGGTGGATCTCGGCGCCTAGCCGGTCGGCCGCTCTGGCGTAGGCCCACACGACGGCGTCGTGGCGGATGATTCCACCGGGCTCGTGGTAGAGCGCGCCCAGGATCGGCCATGTCACGTCTGACGACACGTCGATCTCCGGGCAGAGATCCTTGACGTCGTCGGGGTAGATCAGTCGGCTCTCGATGCCGAACAGCTGATTGACCTCCGCGCGCTCGGCCATCGTGATCATCGCGCGGTCGGAGTGCGCGAGCGTCAGATGCCCGATCTGGGAGAACATCAGGTTGAAGTCGAGCTCCTGCGACAGCTGCTCGTACAGCTCGACGCTGCGCTTGTAGAAGCGTGCGCCTTCGGGTGTGCGGTAATTGGAGCGGATGATCGTCGTGTTGCGCCCCGACGCGCCGGAACCGATGTAGCTCTTCTCGAGCACGCAGACGTCGGTCATTCCGTGGTGCTCGGCGAGGTAGTAGGCGGTCGCGAGCCCGTGCGAGCCGCCGCCGATTACGACCGCGTCGTAGCTGTCCTTGAGTCGAGTGGGCGCGCGCCACATGCGCCGCTTGCGGAAGATGTCCTTCACCAGATGGTCCCTCGGGGGACGCCGTCGACGCCGATCGGACCCCCATCAAACGGAACGGCCGCGTCCAGCAGGACCTCATAGAGGTAGTGCCCGTACTCCTGCGGAAAGAGCAAGAGGAAGCCGCCGTTGATCGTCAAGACGTGCCCGTGTACCTCGCAAACGACCCCGCTCGCCGGAAAGCTCTCGAGCTCTGTGATGCGGCGAAGAAACTCACCGGCGCGCGGCCCGATCAGAGCCACGGATCCGAGCCCCGACGACACGTCGACAACCTGGCGCGCCGACTCTTGCAGTTCCGCGCGCACGCTTCGGGTTATCGTCGCATCGGTGATACAGAGTGCCCGCTGCGGCGTCATCTGGTACCAGGTGCACCGCGTCGCGCTCGGTCGGGCGCCCGCGCCTCGAACGTCGAGTTTCCCGAACTGCGGAAGCTCGGCGATCCCGACACTCTCGAGCATCTCCGACTCGTTCGGGAACGCGACGGCAAGTTCCCAACCGTGGCGCGTCTCGAAGCGGGCTCCACGCTCGCGCTGCTGCCGCTGCATCGGCGAGCGCGCTATCGGCGTCCAGCGCGAATCCGCCGTCGCATCCGTCGAGAGGAAGGCAAGCGTACTCACGATCGCAGCCGCTCTCCGTCAGGATCGTAGAACGGCTCCAGCGTGACCTCGGCTGGGATGAGCTCTCCGTCGACGCGGGCCTCGAAGCTCGCGCCCTCGACGGCCTTGTCTGCAGGGACCCAGGCTAGGCCGATGATCGCGTCGGCCGCCTCGCTGCGACGGACGCTCGTGATCCGCCCCACGGGCTGGCCGTCGCCGACGATCTGGCCGCCTTCGACCGGCAGATCGTCGGTCTTCAGGCGGAAGCCGACGAGGCGGGTCTCGAGCCCGCGAGCCTTCACCTGCTCTGCAGACCAGCGTCCGACGAAGTCGCCCTTGTCGAGCTTGAGGATCCACGGCATCGATGCTTCGAGCAGATTCGACTCCGAGTCGGTGTCCTGACCAACGAGGATGTGGGCCTTCTCGAGCCGTAGTACTCGCTGGGATTCGAGTCCGAACGGCACCGCTCCGAAATCGGCCCCCTCGGTGACGAGCGCGTCGAGGAGGAACTCGCCCTGAACGCTGGGAAAGTGAATCTCGTAGCCGAGCTCGCCGACGAAGCCGATCCGTAGGAGAAGGGAGGGGACACCCGCAACGTGTCCCTGCCTCGCGTCGAGGTAGCGAAAGCTGTCGGCGTCAACTGGAATATCCACGAGGCGCTCCATCAGCGCTCGGGCGTCAGGGCCCGCCACGTTGATCGCTGCCAGGCTGCCTGTGACGTTGACGACGTCGAGCTCGTAGCCCCAGATCGCGTTCCACCACTCGAACCACTCGACGACCGCGCCCGCTCCTGTCGACGTCGTTGTGACGTAGAAGGTGTCGTCAGCGAGCCTGGCGATGGTGCCGTCGTCCGTGATCCGTCCAGCGTCGGACGTGAGCACGCCGTAGCGGATGCGTCCGCTCGCCATGTCGCCGAAGCGGTTGGGATAGATGCGCTCGAGAAACGTTGCAGCGTCTCGACCGCTTACGAGGATCTTTCCGAGCGTCGATACGTCGATGATGCCGACGGCCTCGTGTACGCCACGCACCTCTGCGGCTGGATCGCCGTAGGCGTAGGGCCGGCGCCACTCTCCCGTCCACATCATGGTCGCGCCCAGCTTCTTGTGGCGGTCGTGCATCGACGTGCGGCGCGCCGGCTCATGTGGTCGTCCCGCAAGCACTTCGAGTGAGACGGGCGACCAGGGAGGGCGAGCGGTCGTGGTGCCGATGAGACTCTCGTCGGTGCCGGACGTTTCTGCGTAAAGGCGTACGGAGTTCAGGTGGCAGAGCCGGCCCTGGCACGGGCCCATGGTGACCGTGGTGTAGCGCTTCGAGAGCTCGATCGAGTCGTAGCCCTCGGCGTGCGCGTAACGAAGGTCCTTCGTCGTCTGGTCCTCACAGATGCACACGAACTCCTTGGCCTTGCTGCCACTGCCGCCAAACGATGGGCGAGGGAGGCCGGGCTGGCCCACGTCGCCTGCCGCGCCGCCGACGGCGCGGATGCCGTCCGGGACCTCTACCGGCACGAAGACCCCGCGGCCCGCGTCGTAGTCGACACGGGCGCCGGCGTGACTCAGCAGCGCGTGCGCAGGCTGCGGGCTGCCCGACGCGACGACGAGGTCGCAACGGACCGAGTCACCGTCGATCGAGACGCCGGTCACGCGGCCCTTCTTGCCGCTGGCAACGATTGTCTCCGGCATGGTCGCGCGTAGATCGACGGTCGCGGCGACGCGCACACCGGCTGCCTTAAGCGTCTCGACAGCTCGTGCGCCCGAGTCATCCGCCGTGATAACAACTGCTCGCTCGCCCGGCTTGATCGACCAGAAGCGGACGAGTCGGCTGGCCGCCCCGGGGAGCATGACGCCCACGAGGTCATTGCCGGGGAAGACAAGCGGCTGCTCGACGACGCCGGCCGCGACCACGATCTCAGTCGCGCGCATCCGGATGAGCACGTTGTCGTACTCGATCGGCACGAGATTGCCCTCGTAGACGCCGACCGCGCGCGCAGGGCACAGCAGCTCGACTCCGACCTCGCGTGCCTTGTTGGCTAGCGCTCGCGCCGGCTCGTCGCCGCTCTCGGTCAGGAGGAGTGCGCCGCCTGGCTCGGGTCCGTCGTCGACGAGCGCGACGCTGCTGCCGGCCTGAGCGGCCTCGATCGCCGCCTGCAGGCCCTCACTCCCGCCACCCACGACGAGGACGTCGACGCTGCGGTGCTCCTTCTCGAATCGCCCCTCGCGGGTCGCCTCCGGGTTGAGCTTGCCGAGGCCGGCCGCGTTTCGCAGGAGCTTCTCGTAGAGCGGCCACAGGCGACGTGGCCGAATGAACGTCTTGTAGTAGAACCCGGGCGGCGTGAACGGCCCCGCGAACCTATCGACGGCCGAGAGAAAGTCGCGGTCGACCGAGCCGAGCACGTTCTGCCCGTTCACATCGGCGCCCTCTCTGATCGGCTCGACGCAGAGGCGCACGTTGGGGCGGCCATCGACCGTCGCCATGCAGTTTGCGCACTGGCCGGCGCAGCAGACGAGGCCCCGCGGCCGGTGGTACTTGAAGCTACGGGAGAAGACACGACGACCCTCGGCGTACATCGCCGAGCCGAACGTGTCGCCTTCGAAGCCGCGGACAGCAGTGCCGTCGAACGTGAACGTCACCGGCCGGCCACGGTCGATTCGCTCGTCCTCGCGTGCGCGGAGCCGGCTCACCACTCACCACGGCTCGAGGTCGGCAATCGTGTCTCGAGCACCCGGTTGTCGTGCGTGTCGCGGTCGGCGAGAAACCACAGCTCGCAGCCGAACCGGTGATACCACCACTCGGTCTGTACGCCCCGAGCGTTCCGCCTGAAGTAGATGTAGTGCGACAGGTCTCGCCGCGACGGGGACTCGACGGGACGCTCGCGTACCTCCCCGGTGGTCGTGAACTCCTCGACCGGGCGCGGGCCGCAGTTCGGGCACGGGACCTGAAACGTCACGCGGCAGGCCGCGGGTTCGGGGTATTTCGCAGCTGGGCGAGCATATGGAGGAAACCTACATTCAGCCGCCGACGGCGGAATGACCGGTCGCAGTCGAAATTGTACGGCGGTACAGGGAAAAGCCGGGGGTTGAACGTGACGCAGTTCCGTGGAGCGCTGTGTAGCAATCTCCATGCTGCCGCTGAGCGGCGGAGCGAACGTCCTAGAACAGCGTCAGATACTGATCGATCTCCCACTGGCTGACGTACTCATGGAAGCGGTTCCACTCGTCGCGCTTGACCCGCAGATACCAGTCGATCACATCCTCACCGTCGCGGCCAGTGCCGAACGCGCGACGCATGACGTCGTTCCGCTCTAGCTCGTCGAGCGCTTCCCACAGCGTCCTCGGCAGCGCCTCGAGGCCGCGGCTTTGAAGCTCTTCCGGCGGTATCTCGAACAGGTTTTCGGAGTTGGGCTCGTCCGGCTCGATCTCGTTCTCGATTCCGTCCAGACCGGCCGCAAGCACCGCGGCCGCCGCGAGATACGGATTACAGGAGCCATCGATCGTGCGGTCCTCGATGCGGCCGGGTCCCGGAATCCGGAGCATCTGCGTCCGGTTGTTGTAGCCGTAGCTGATCCAGACGGGTGACCAGGTCGCGCCCGATGCGGTCGAACCGACCTTGAGGCGTTTGTAGGAGTTCACGGTCGGCGCCGTCACGGCGCTGTAGGCGCGCGCGTGCTTCAGTAGGCCGCCCAGGAAGTGGTACGCCGTTTTCGAGAGTCCGAGGCCGCGCGAATCGGTCCCCTCGCTGTCGGCGAAGACGTTCGTATCGCCATTCCAGAGGGACATGTGGAAGTGGCAACCGTTGCCGGTGAGGTGCGTGAACGGCTTGGGCATGAAGGTCGCGAGCTGGCCGAACTGGTGTGCGAGCGTGTGCACCATGTAGCGGAAGAAGATGCCGCGGTCGCAGCTCGTGAGCGCGTTCGCGTACGTGAAGTTTTGTTCGAACTGCCCGTTCGCATCCTCGTGGTCGTTGGCGTAGTTGCCCCAGCCAAGCTCGTTCACGTAGCTCGAGACCGTGGTAAGGAAGTCGTAGTTGCGCGTCAGTCCCCTCAGGTCGTAGCAGGGCTTCTCGAGCGTGTCGAGCTCGTCGGCGACCCGGATCGAGCCGTCGTCGTTCTTCTGGATCAGGAAGTACTCGAGCTCGAGTCCCATCTTGAACTCCAGGCCCTTCTCCCGCGCCGCCGCCAGCATGTTCTTGAGAATCGTTCGCGGATCGTAGGGCCACGGTTCGCCCTCGACGGTCACGTCACAGGCGAACCGTGCGAGGTTCGGCTGCCACGGCACGGGCGTGAAGCTAGCCGGATCGGGGATCGCCGCGATGTCTGGGTCGCTCGGCATCTGCCCGATCTCGCCAGCAGCGAAGCCGGCAAAGCCGGCGCCCTCTTCGAGCAGGTCGTCGAGGTTTGCGCCCGGGATGAGCTTCGCGCTCGGGCGCGCGTATAGATCGACGAATTGCGCGAACAGGAACTCGATGCCTCGATCGGCAACGGCCGCTCGGACGTCGTCCGCTGTGAAAGCTGGCTCAGCCATGCAGTGCCTCCTCGTGGTGCCTCGTGCTCGGCGCACCTTAACGCCCATCGGAGAACGGCCGCCTCGTCTGCCCTAGCCGGCTTCCCGACGCTAGGCGAGCAAGGCGACGAGCTCGGAGACGTCGGAGACCGACGGCAGCTCACGAATGGTTCCGACGACGGCGTCACGCCGATCCTTCGGCAGGACGCCCTCGGCGAGCTGGTGAAACTTCGCTTCGATCTGTGGCGCTCCGTAGGCGGGGCGGTCTCGTGGGAACTCCGCCGATCGCGAGAGAACGCGGCCGTCCGCCAGCGTCACCCCGACCTCCTGCAGAATGCGTTGCTCGTCGTAGAAGGCCGCGTCTGCAGCGACGTCGTGGACAACTCGCGTCCGATCGAGGAGCCGCCGGATGGTCGGATCGCGCAGCACGGTCTCGTCGTAGAGCTCCGGCGTCAGGGCCCGGCCGTCGATCGCCGTCGCGACCGTGTACGGAAGCGAGAACTGTCCGTCGACGGCGCCGGCCGGGGCACGGTCGTCGAGGAGGTTCCCCCAGAGCGTCGTGATCGTGATGCTCTCGATCGCCTGTGGGTTCAGGTCGTGCTCGTCGACGAGCCGGCGGGTTGCCCAGTAGGCGGGGTGGTTGATGCCGATCGACGGGTGGATCTTGTATTCGAGCTCGCGCGTGAGCCAGTCCGAACCGAGACCTGCCACGGCCCGTTGCGGGTCGAAACGGTCGGAGCCGGCCATGCTCCAGAACCCGAACTCGCCATCGAGCGCGCCCAGCCCGCCGCCGAACCCCTTCTTCGCCGACAGTGCGGCCATCAGCCCGCCCATAGCGACCCAGCCCCAGCCCTGTTTGACCTCTCTGATCGGACGCGTGTCGCGCACAGGACCGAAGTACTTGTAGACAGAGGGAACCGTCGCGTACGTCGCGGTGATACCCAGCGCGACGTCGATCTCATCCGGCGTGAGCCCGAGGATATTGGCTGCGCTGCAGGCCGACGCGAAGGGATGGAACTGCTGTCCCCACACGCGACGTGCTCTCGCTTGCGATGGCTGCATCGTCATTGCGATGCGCGCTGTCACCTCGTAGCCGACTGCGAGCGCCGCGAGGAAATCGCGACCGGAGAGCTCCTGCCCTTCGGAGAGCGCGAGACTGCTCGAGACGGCTGCGAACCCCGGGTGCGCGACCGCGAAGAGCATGTCTTCGTAGTCGAGTGCGAATGCGAGGTTGGCGTTCGCGTAGACCGCGAAGGGAAGTGATACGCGAGCGCCGTCGCCGAGAATCATCGCCTGTTCGGAGCCATCGCCGAACTCCTTCGCCAGCTCGACGTGAAGCCGCCCGATTCGTGTCTGGCTGCCGCCGAGACAGCACGCGATGATGTTGAGGGTCGCGAGCTTGAGCGTCTCGACGACGTCCTCGGGGAGATCGTCGAACGTCGTGCTTCCGGTGAACTCGGCGAGCTGGCGAGTAAGCGAGAGATCCATCGTCGCGGCATTCTCGTGCACCGACGACCGCCGAGCTGGCCTAGAGAAGGCGCTGCCCCATCTCGCTCGTCTCGTACCCGCCGAGCTCGGACACCGCCTGACGGAACGCGTCGTCAGACAGCAAGGCAAGGAGCGGGGCAACCGTCGGGCTGTCGAGCGCAGCCTCCGGAAGGACGAGATCGAAGGGCTCCGAGGTCAGCGGGATGAAGTCCAACCCGAAAGCACGCGCGGCTGCCAGGATGCCAAGGCCGCAGTCGGCGCGGTCGCCGGCGACAGCCGCCGCGACGGCGAGGTGAGAGTATTCCTCCCGGAGGTAGCCGGCGATCCCGTCGGGCGAGAGGCCCCGCTGCGAGAGCTCGTAGTCAAGCAACACGCGCGTGCCGGCGCCGCGCTGGCGGTTCACGTACCGAACGTTCGTGCCGACGATGTCGTCGAGGGAGGTGAGCCCGAGCGGGTTCCCACGGCCCACGATCATGCCCTGCTCACGATGGGTGAGACGGAACACGGCGACTCCGCGATCGCCGAGGATACGCTCGACGAACGGCAGGTTGTAGGTGCCGGTCGCCTCGTCGAGGAGGTGCGTGCCGGCGACGTGACAGAGTCCGTCGCGAAGTGCTGCGAGGCCGCTCATCGATCCGATCGCTGTCGACGTCAGCGTCGTCTCAGGGTCGCGAGCCCGAAGTGCGGCGGCGGCGAGGTCGAGCACGAGGTCGTGCGAGCCCGTGCAGACGATCGTCCGCTCGATTGCGTCGAGAGGTCGGAGCAGCTCGACCTCGATCGCGTCACTCGCATCGTGGCCCTCTCGCTCGGCGCCGATCTGAAGGAGGCCGTCAGCACGAACGAGCGCCGAGAGGACTCCCGCGCCCCCGGCGAGCGGTACGGCTACGAGGGCGTCTTCAATGCGCCCTAGGCGTACGCGTACCCAGTCGTCGACACCGAGCGTTGAATTGATCTTCCTCGCTGCCACGGCCCCGGCCTTCGGTCTCCGCACCCTGGACGCCCCTTGAAGTCCCGCCAGGAGCGGTTCGACGATCAGGTCGAACGTGAGCGCGGCCGAGACCGGGTAGCCGGGGATGCCGATGACGGGGGTCGAGGCGACGACCCCGAGCACGACCGGGTGTCCCGGCTTGACCGCGACGCCATGTGCCGATAGAACACCGGCGGCGGCGATGACGCTCGCCGTGTGGTCGTCGCGCCCGGCGGAGGAGCCGGCAAGGAGGAGGACGGCGTCCGCTGCATCGCAGGCAGCCTGCAGCGCTTCGGCGAGTTGCTGCGGGTCGTCCGGCACGATCGGAGTCGTCGTGACGTCCGCACCTGCGTCCCGGGCCTGCCCGGCGAGCATAAGCGAGTTCGTGTCGAAGATCTCGCCCGCGTCGAGCAGCGAGCCGACCGGTCGCAGCTCGTCGCCTGTGGGCACGATCGCGACGCGGGGGCGAGTTCGGACCGAAACGGTGGTGTTGCCCGCGGCCGCGGCGGCCGCGAGGTCGATAGGCCGGAGCCTCTGGCCGGGCGCGAGGAGGAGCTCGGTCTCGGCGACGTCCTCCCCGAGCGAGCGCACGTGCTGGTACGGCGCGACGGAGGCTCGCAGCTCCGCGCGACCGTCGGCGTCGAGATGGGTGTGCTCGCGCATCACGACTGCGTCGAACGGCTCGCGAATGGGATCTCCTGTGTCGACGTGCGCGAACGCGGCGCGATCGAGCAGGACAGGCATCGACTCGCTTGCGCCGACGGTGTCCTCTGCGCGGACGGCGATGCCGTCCATCGCTGCCCCGTCGTAGGCGGGAGAGGATCGCCGCGCCCATACCGGGTCAGCGACGACGCGCCCTGCCGCTTCCGCGACGCCGATCGTCTCGATGTCAACGTGTCGAGGGCAGGCTGCAGCGGCCTGGTCGGCGCGCCAGCGCTCGAGCGCGTCGGGGAGGGGCACGTTCTGGAGGAAGTAGCTGCCGGCCCGTCTTTGCTCAGGCATGGAGCTCTACCGTCACAGCCGCGCCTGTGTAGAGGCCGCTCGCGTCTTCGGGCACCTGGATCTGGCCGTCTGATCGGGCCAGCACGGAGAGGGCGGACGACTTGGCGAACAGCGGCTCTGCCTGGTCGTCGACCAGGCGGACCTGCACGACGTCGAGACGCCCCGCCGCGGACGGCACATCCCGCGCCAACGCGGCTGTCGCGGTCGGCGGTGCGGCGGGGCGTTCGTTCCCTCCGACGAGTTGGATCAGGGGCACTCCGATCAAGCTGAAGACCACGATGGCCGATACGGGGTTCCCGGGCAGGCCCACAATGGGCACTCCGTCACACTCGGCGAGCAGCGTGGGTTTCCCGGGCTTGATCGCGAGGCCATGGCAACAGATTCCGGGGGCACCGAGAGATTCCACGACAACTGCTGTGAGATCGCGTGTGCCGACCGACGATCCCGCCGAGACGACGACGATGTCCGCCCACGCCATCGCGGCTCGCAGCTCCTCGCGCACACGTGCTGAGTCGTCGGCAGCGATGCCGCACAGCTCCGGTGTCCCGCCTGCGCGGCGTACCAGGCCCGCGAGCGCTCCCGCCGTCGCATCGCGGACCTCCCCTAGTTCGAGCTGTGCCGTCGCAGGCGGCACCACCTCGTTGCCGGTTGAGAGAATCGCCACGCGCGGACGCGCGAAAACAGCAATCGAGGTGACGCCTGCGGACGCCAGCAGGCCGAGCTGGGCGGGCCGAAGACTTTCGCCCTTGGGCGCGAGCTCTGCGCCGATCACGACGTCCTCGTCTGCTCGAACGACGCCTTCACCTGGCGCCACCGCGCCGAGCACATCCACGGTGTCGCGCATCGACGGTGTCGTGTGCTCGACCATCACGATTGCGTCCGCGCCGGTCGGGAGTGCGCCGCCCGTCGGGATCGCGACGGCCTCGCCGGCCTCGACCGCGACGGTCGGAGCGGTACCCATCGCGACCTCGCCTCGCACGTGCAACGGGACAGGAAGCGACGAGGACGCTCCGAACGTGTCGGCCGCGCGCACGGCGTAGCCGTCAACCGCGGATCGCGCGAAACCGGGCAGATCGTGCGGGCTTGGGATCGGTGCTGCCGTCACGCGGTCGAGGGCATCGGCGAGAGCGCACTGCTCCCGAGCGCTCCGCCGCGCTGGCGCGAAACCCGTGCGTGCTTCCGCGACTGTTCGGACGGAGAAGAACTCAGATGTCACGTGATTGTGCCTGGTCGAACCGAGCGACGCTCATGACCGGGCCGAGCGCGACCTGGCCGAGGCCGCAGATCGAGGTCAGTCGCAGCGCCTCTTCGAGCTCTGCGATCCGTTGGTCGACGTCGGCGGTTCCGCCGCCGCCGGCGAGCAGATCGATCAGGATCGTTTCGGCCTTCTTGCTTCCGACGCGGCAGGGGACGCATTTGCCGCAGCTCTCCTGACGGAAGAACCCGAGCACGTTCGTTGCTGCAGCGAGCAGATCTGTGTCCTCGTTCATGACGACAACGGCGCCCGAACCTAGCATCGAGCCCGCTGCAGCAACGCCGTCGAAGTCGAGCGCGACGTCGAGGTTCGCTGCTCCGAGGAAGTTGGACGACGCTCCGCCCGGTTGCACGGCGCCGAGCCGGCAGCCGTCGGCGACGCCGCCCGCGAGCTCGATCAGCTCGCCGAGCGGCGTTCCGAGCGGAACGCAGTAGACGCCTGGCTCGGCTACATGTCCTGATACCGCGAAGAACTTCAGGCCGTCGGCATCGCCGGCACCCTGTTCGCACCACCAGCTGCTGCCGCGGCTGAGAATCGCCGGGACGGCCGCAAAGGTCTCGACGGAGTTCATCAGCGTCGGCTTTCCCCAGAGCCCGTGTGTGCCGGGAAACGGCGGCTTGTTGCGCGGCTCCCCGCGGTGCCCCTCCATGCACTCGATGAGCGCGGTCTCTTCGCCCAGGATGTAGCCGCCAGGAGAGACGAAGACGTCGAGCGACAGCGAGCGCCCCCCGCCGAGTGCGTCGTTGCCAAGGAGTCCTGCCTCCTCGAGCTGAGCGATCTCGGCCCGGATGATCGCCTCCTCGGGACCGTACTCGTGGCGGATGAACACCCAGCCCTGCTCTGCGCCGACCGCGATCATGCCGATCAGCATTCCTTCGAGCACGAGATGTGGCAGCTCGGCGAGGATCTGGCGGTCCTTGAACGTGCCGGGCTCCGACTCGTCTGCGTTGCAGATCACGTACTTCGGAGCGCCGGCCTCCGCGCGTACGAGTCCCCATTTGAGTCCGGTCGGAAACCCTGCGCCGCCCATGCCGCGGAGGTTCGATGCCTTGAGCTCTTCGATCGCCGCGTCGGGGTCAGGCGCCCCGGCGAGCGCGGAGCGAAGCACGGTGTAGCGGTGTGCTGTCTCATCGGCGCCGGCGTACGGATCTGTCGGCCAGGTCCGGTCAGGACGCTGAGCTGCTGCCGGGGCGAGCGCACCGGCGCGGGCGGCCTCGACGGCCTCGCCGAGCCGGGCCACCGTGACGGGTTCTCCGTTGACGACGGCCGCGGGCGCGACGTCGCACCGTCCGAGGCAGGAGACCGGGCGGACCGAGGCGTCGGCATCCCCCTCGTAGTGGCTGGCCACCGCCTCGGGCTCGACGAAATCGTCTCGGAGCCAGCACGCGAGGTCGCGGCACACTCCGACCTCGATCGCGGGCGGCGGCCCGCTCGTGCGGAAGTGAGGGTAGAACGACACGAGCCCCTGAATCTCGTACAGCGGGCGCCGCGTTTCGCGGCTCAACTCGACGAGCGCATCGTGCGGCAGCCACCCTTGCTGACGCTGGATCGCATGGAGCGCCGGTATGAGGCTCGGGCCCGGAAAGCGCCCAGCTCGTGCTTCTCGCCCGGCCATGCCCCTGCCTACCGCTCGGCGCTGTCGACCGGCTCGACGCTCACGGCACAGAACTTGAACTCGGGGATCTTTCCGTGCGGATCGATCTCGTCGATCGTCAGCACGTTTGCCGCTGCCTCGCGGAAATGGAATGGCATGAAGACGTTGCCCGGAGTCTCCCGGTGCGACAGGCGCGCCCGCACCTCGATTGACCCGCGGCGAGAGCGCAAGCAGACGAAGTCGTCGTTCTCTACACCAAGCCTCGCGGCATCCTCGGGGCTGATGAAGACGTGCGCCTCGGGCGCGATCGCGTCCAGGGCGTAGGAGCGTCTCGTCATGGAACCGGTGTGCCAGTGCTCGAGCAGCCTGCCCGTGTTGAGGACGAACGGGAACTCGTCGTCGGGCAGCTCCTTCGCCGGCAGCCACTCGGCCGCGACGATCCGTGCCCGACCGTCGTCGGTCGGAAACCCGTCATCGAACAGCACGACGGTGCCGTCAGAGCTCTCCGGGTCGGGGTTCGGGTAGAGCTTGCCGGTGCCGCCCAGATTGTCGTACGTGAGTCCCGTCATCGATTCGCCGAGCGACACCAGTTCCTCGAACACTTCCACGGGCGATTCATACGCCATCGGCAAGCCGACGCGGTTGCTGATCTCCTGGATCAGCTCGAAGTCGAGTCGCGCGTCGCCCGGCGGCTCGAGCACTGGTTGGCCGAGCTGGACGCGACGGTCGGTGTTCGTGAACGTTCCGAGCTTCTCCATGTACGACGAGGCGGGGAGGACGACGTCGGCGAACTCGGCCGTCTCGGTCAGGAAGATGTCCTGGACGACGAGGAACTCGAGATTCGCGAGGCCCTTCCGCACCTTGTTGATGTTCGGATCTGAGAGGAACGGATTCTCGCCTAGCGCGTACATGCCCTTGACGGATCCTGTGAGTGCCGCGCCGATGATCTCTGTCACCGTGAGGCCCGGCACGGGGGAGAGCGGGCGGCCCCAGGCCTGCTCGAACCTCGCGCTGGCGGCCGGGTCGTCAACGGGCTGGTAGTCGGGATACATCATCGGGATCAGCCCGGAGTCGGAGGCACCCTGAACGTTGTTCTGGCCGCGCAGCGGATGCAGACCGGTGCCGGGCTTGCCGATGTTGCCGGTGATGGCGCAGAGCGCGATCAGGCAGCGGCAGTTGTCGGTTCCGGTCGTGTGCTGCGACATGCCCATTCCCCAGTAGATGACGCCCGCGTGGGCTTCACCCCAGAGACGCGCGATGGTGCGGATGGTGTCTGCGTCGATGTCGGAGATCTGCGCCGCACGCTCCGGCGGGTAGGCGGCAACAACGGACTCCAGCTCGTCGAAGCCGCTCGTGCGGGTGGCGACGTACTCGGCGTCGACGAGGCCGAGCTCGATGATCGCGTGGAGAACGCCGTTGAAGAACGCGACGTCGGTTCCGGGCTTGACCTGACAGAAGATGTCAGCGTGATCGGCGATCCGCTCCTGGCGGGGATCGACGACGATGATCTTCGTGCCGCGCCGCCTGGCCTGCGTGAAAAAGGATGATGCGACGGGGTGGTTTGCCGTCGTGTTGGAGCCTGCGAGAATCGCGACGTCCGCGTTGACGATGTCTCCATATGTTGTCGTTACGGCGGCCGAGCCGATGCCCTCGAGCATCGCCGCGACGCTCGATGCGTGACACAGTCGCGTGCAGTGGTCGACGTTGTTCGTGCCGAAGCCGGCCCGAACAAGCTTCTGGAAGAGGAACGCTTCTTCGTTCGAGCACTTCGCCGACCCGAAGCCGGCAAGCGCGTCGGCGCCGTGCTCGTCCCGAATCGCTCGCAGGCGCTCGCCGACGAGGTCGAGCGCTTCATCCCAGCTAGCCTCGCGAAACGCCGGCATGACCTCGTCGTAGTCGACGACGCCACCGGCCTTGCGCCGCCCGCGGCCCTCGCCGCGGACGTCTGCCGACAGAGGCCCCTTCGGGTAGTGCTCCTCGCGACGGATGAGCGGTCTTGTCAGCCGCTGCGGGCTCATCGCGTAGTCCCAGCCGTAGCGGCCCTTGACACACAGGCGACCCTGCGATGCCGGCTGGTCGCGACCCTCGGCGAACACGATGGCGTTGATCTGCTCGTCGACGTGGTACGTCAGCGCGCAGCCAACGCCGCAGTAGGGGCAGACCGTGTCCACCTGCTTCAGGTCCTTGCGCGGCCGCAAGGGCGCGGTGATCGGCTTGTTGACGAGCGCTCCGGTTGGGCAGGCAGCGACACACTCGCCGCATGACACACAGCTCGATTCGCCCATCGGCAGGTCGAGGTCGAAGGCGATGCGCGTCTCGTACCCCTTGCCTGTTCGGCCGATCACGTCGTTGCCCTGGATGTCGTCGCAGGCGCGTACGCAGCGGTCGCAGAGGATGCACGCGTCGTGGTGCGTCTCGATCACCGGGTTCGATGAGTCGAGCGGTCTCGCATCGCCGATCGGCAGCCCGTGCTCGATCGCGTCGTACTCACGCGCCAGCGACAGCAGCTCGTTGTCTCCGGTGGTCGTCTCCTTCGGATCGTCCGCCGGGGTCGGTTGGTCGGCCATCAGCAGGCGGACGAGCATCTTCCGTTGCGCCTCGACCTGCTCGGTTGCCGTTGTCACCTTCATGCCCTCTTCGACTGTGCGGATGCAGGCGGCCGCGAGCGTTCTCTGGCCGACGTCAACCGCGCACACGCGACACACTCCGACCGGGTCGTAGCGCTCGTCGTGGCAGAGCACCGGGATCTCTATTCCGGCGTCCCGTGCTGCCTCCCAGATCGTCGTATTCTCGTGCGTCGTTACGGCGGTGCCGTCGATCGTCAGCGTCACGGTTCGAAGCTCGGACTGGGCGGTAGTCATCGCGACCAGATCGTAGCCGCGAGCGTGCGTCACCCCGCTGCGATCAGCGCGATGCCCAGCAGCGCGAGTACGACGCCGAGCAGCTGGGTCGAGCCCAGGCGCTCGCCGAGTCGCGCGTGTGCGAGCCCGATCGTCACCACCGGGAAGAGCGAGCTGAGAACGCCCACGACGCTCAGGAGGCCCTTCGAGGCTGCCACCGCGAACATCAGCGTGGCCGTGACGTCGAGGATGCCGACCAGCACGAGCAGCCGGCCGTCCGTTCGTGTGATCGTCGGGCGACGCCCGAGAGCCAGCATCGCCGCCGCGATTGCCGTGACCGTTGCGCTACGGAAGACCAGCACGCTCCAGTACGCGTCGTCGTCGGCGCCGATGTCGAGGCCGACCAGCGCGAGTCCGAACAGCAGGGCAGTGGTCACGGCCAGCACGATGGCCAGGCGGGACGATCGGCGCCCCCGCCCAGCTGGGCTCGGCTCCCGCGATACGAGCACCACGCCGACGATGGCCGTCGCGATCCCGAGCAGCTGAAGCGAAGCGGGTCGCTCGCCCTGAACGATGCCACCGACCATCGGGACGATGGCACTCGTGGCCACGATCGGCGCCACGACGCTGATCTTCCCGATCGAGAAGGCTCGGAAGAACGCCGCGAGCGCGAGGGCGCCGACGAGTCCCGCGCTCGTGGCCGCGACGATCGCCTCGAGACCGGGGGGCCCGACGCCGCGGGCGAGCACAACGACCGCGACGACGAGCAGGCCGGCGAACTGCGAGATCAGAACGATCGTGAGGACGGGCCACCGGCGCGACTGGACGCCGCCGATGAAGTCGCTGACGCCCCAGAAGAGTGAGGCCCCGAGCGCCAGCAGGACAGGAAGCATTGGCGGAGTGTGACCGAGAGCCGGGGGTGGCCGGCGCCTCGGCGGTGCTTCAGGGAGTGCTCAGGCCGTGCGCGGCGAGGGTCTCGGGCGTTGGCGTCCCCCAAGCGTCGAGCCCTCGTCCCTCGTAGTAGCCGTCGATCATCGCCCGGAGCCGCTCGGGCGGTAGCGCTCCGCTCCGACCTGATGCGAGCTTTACCGGCTCCGCGAGCAGCCGATCCGGCAGCCAGTCGTCGTCTGCCACCCAGCCCTCGCGTTGATTGAACAGTCGTTTGGTGAGCACGATGCGACGGGCGGTCTGCTCGAGCTCTGCCGGCGTCACGTCCCAGCCGGAGACCGCGGCCAGCAGCTCGGCCCACTCGGCCACCGGCTCGCTGAAGACGCCGCGCAGGAACTTGCAGAGAATGAGAGAGTCCACCAGCGCGGCTCGATTCTCGGTCGCGATCGCGGCGGCGACGTGGGGCGGCCCGCCTTCGAGGCGGTCGTGCTCGCCCGACATGTCGGCCTCGTAGGCGCCTGATCGGTTGTGGTCGGCGCCGCGGGGGTTGACGGCGAGCCCGAGCGCCATCGACTGCAGCGTCCGGGGCTCGTAACCCGGGAGCTCGAGTCCCTTCACGTGCGGCGCGAACGAGTCGCTGCCGCCGCCCAGCTCCTCCGCGACGCGCTTCGAGCCTTCGGCAAGGAGGTCGCCAAGGCCGCGCCGCTCGCCGATCTCCTCGACCGCGCGGAGCAGAGCCGCGCCGTCCCCGAACCTGAGCCACGGCGCCGCCAGCAGTCCGCGTTCGACGCACTCCATCGCGAAGGCGATCGTGCCACCCGCTGAGATCGTGTCGATGCCGTACTCGTCACAGCGGCGGCTTGCCTCGAGCACGGCGTCGGCGTCGGCCACTCCACAGAGAGGCCCGAGCGCGAAGACGTTCTCGTACTCGACGCGGAGTTCGCTCCCGTCGTCCGTCGCATAGATGTGCTCGCAGCCGATCGTGCACGAGGCGCACGACGACCGCGTCCTCTCCCGAAGGCCCGCGATCTCCTCGGCTGCGAGTTGGGGAGCTCCCTCGAACTGGGCTTCCTGGAAGTTACGCGTCGGGAGCGTCGAGATCGCGTTGAACGCGA
Organism: Actinomycetes bacterium; assembly: GCA_030598925.1. Lineage (GTDB taxonomy): Bacteria > Actinomycetota > Thermoleophilia > Gaiellales > Gaiellaceae > JAUVPB01. The sequence goes on along the minus strand of JAUVPB010000018.1, from coordinate 3,571 downwards.
GCAGGTTCCCGAGGGTGCCGAGCTCCCGGTACTTGGCCGTGGCCGGGCCGAACGAGCGCTCGCGTAGCTCGCGCGCGAGTGCGAGCACCCGCTCCGGCTCGGCCGACGCGACCTTCTGGCTCGGAGCGACGGCGACCGCCTTGACCAGCTTCGCTCCGAGCACGGCTCCGAGGCCGCCGCGGCCCGCGTGACGTCCGTCGTGCGAGAGCGTCGCGTAGCGGACGAGCCGTTCACCCGCGGGGCCGATCGCACTGATCCTGTAGCGGTGGCCCAGCGACTCGCGCAAGCTCGACTCGGTTGCGGCGGCGGAGAGGCCCCAGAGCTCCCCTGCGGGTTCGAGACGCGCGCCACCGCCGTCGATGACGACCACGGTCGGCGAGTCACACGCGCCGCGGAGCGAGATGGCGTCATGCCCGGTCAGCTTGCCGGCGATCGCGAAGTGGCTGGAGCACATCGCGTCGTTGACGAAACCTGTGAGCGGCGATTTGGCGACGACCGCGAACTTCGCGCTCGTCGTGAGCGGCGTGCCGACGAGCGGCGAGAACGTGAAGATGAGTGGAGCATCGGGCGCGAGAGGGTCGACGCGTGCCGGCGCGCGATCGTAGAGGAGACGCGCGCCGAGCCCGCACCCGCCAACGTAGTCGCGCAGCAGCGCTTCAGGGAGCGGATGCCGAGCGTGCCGGCACGCGGAAAGGTCGATGTCCAGCAGCGACCCGAAGTAGCCAGCAGGCACTGAGCCGTTGCCGACGGTCATCGCTAGCCGCCCCCGTCAGCCGAGAAGAACGCAATCTCGTCGCCGGCAACGAGCGGTGCGGCGCCGTCATTTGTGATCTGATCGCCGTTCAGGGCCGCGACCACGTGTTCGTCCAGTGTGATCCCGACCGTGCGCGCAAGCGCTCCGAGTGTCGCTGCTCGGACTGATGTCGACCCTCGCCCGTTTTCCCTGAGCGTTCCGAAGGTTTCGACCGGAAGTTCCGGCAGCTCCAACGAGTGCGCGCGCTCGTAGTCAGCGGGGTCATTGAGATTCATCAGCGAGGAGAGCGAAGGATCAAGCCTGCTCACGCTCGGGTCGGCGAGCAGCACCTCGGCGTCGAGGACGCGCGTCTGCACGCGGCCGAACAGCTCCCTGGGGCGGAGGCGGTCGTCCTCCAGGAGCGACTCCACCGCCGGCAGAACGGTTGCCCGGTATGCGCCGGCGAGCGGATGGAACCGACTTTCCGTTTCGCAGACAGCAATGTCGACGTCGGCTTCGACGGCGGTGATCACGTGACGTACCAGCGCCGGGTGGAGGAGCGGGACGTCGGTCGATGACACGTAGGCCACAGCGTCGCCTGGCAGGGCTCGGAGCCCGGCGGCGATTCCTTCCAGTGGGCCTCGGCCCTCTCGCTCGTCTGTCACGACCTGCGCGGCGGGCGGAAGCGGCGGGAGCGGCTGGCCCGGCGCGGCGACCACTACGAGAGGCCCCCCCGTTGCGCGTAATAGGACGCGGGCGATGCGGTCGGCGAACGATTGCCCGTGCCAGGTGAGCTCCGCCTTGGAGTGTCCCATGCGGGTCGAGCGCCCGCCGACGAGGAGAACGGCCGCGGCTGCCATGACCCCATGGTACGGCGCTGGTTGTGACTACACGGCGCTGCGTGGCGATGCTGGGTCTTCAGCCGGGACAGGCACGAGCTGCCAGATGGCGATCTTGCCGTTCACGATGAGGAAGTCGGCGGCCGCGAATGTACCGGGCTGGGCGTCGCACTGGCTCGTGTGGCGGTGTCCGAGCTCGAACACGGCGGTCACGACATCGCCCGCGACCGATACGTCGACAATCTGTCCGGAGCACGGCAGTGACTCGTTGAAGCGCCGTGCCGAGTCATGGTCAGGGAGCGAGATCGAGCCGGCCCCCTGGATCACCAGCGCATCGAGCGCGAAGAGGTCGGCTGCAGCAGCGTTGTCGCCCGCGTTGAGTGCGGAGCTCCAGGCCCTGACGACTTCGACGGGCATACCTTCGGTCGGCGGGGACTCCTCCGGAGCCGGAGGCGCGGGCGCAGGCCCAGGCGGGCTGGGTTCGGCGGTGACGGTGGGCGTCGCAACCTCGGCGCCCTCCGGGTCGGCTCCATTGCAAGCTGCTAGCAACAGGGTGGCAACGAGTGGGATGAGGCAGAGCAGCGGGCGCCGCATGTTGCCACTGTAGTGCCGCCGCTAGGCGCTGGTTCCGCCGGCGAGCAGGGCCTCGACCCCTCCGTCGACGATCACGTGCTCTCGCCCTGGGCCAGTGCCGACGATGGTTACGGGCACGTCTGTCTGCTCCGCAATGAACGAGAGGTACTCGCGCGCCGTGGCCGGCAGATCGTCGAGCGAGGTCAGGTTCTCGACGTTGGTGCGCCAGCCGGCCAGCTCCTCGTACACGGGTGTCGCGCCGCGGAGGTCGATCTGATGCGCCGGGAAGTCGCGGGTAGTCGAGCCGTCTGCGAGGCGGTACGCCGTGCAGACCGGGAGCTCGTTGAACGTCGAGAGTACGTCGAGCTTTGTGATCGCGAGCGACGTGAGTCCGTTGAGTCGAGCGGCAAACCGCAGCGCGACGAGATCGAGCCACCCGCAACGACGCTCGCGCCCCGTCGTTGTCCCGAACTCCTGCCCGAGCTCGCGGACCTCGGCCTGCTGCGGCCCTTCGATCTGGGTCGGGAACGGGCCCTCGCCGACCCGGGTGGCGTATGCCTTGGCGACTCCGATGACACCGTCGATCCGAGTGGGGCCAATCCCGATGCCGGTGGCTGCCGAGCCGGCCAGGGGGTTCGACGACGTGACGTACGGGTAGGTCCCGTGATCGAGGTCGAGCAGCGTGCCTTGAGCACCCTCCAGCAGGACCCGCTGGTTGGCGCGCAACGCCTCGTCGACGAGCAACGAGGCGTCGGCCACGTGACTCGACAGTCGTTCCCCGAGCGGAGCGAGCTGCTCCACGACGTTGTCGCAATCGAGCGGATCGAGCTCGAAGATCCGCTCGAGCAGCGCGTTCTTCTCGGCCAGGGTGACCTGGATCTTCTCGCGCATACCCGCGGGGTCGAGCAGGTCCTGGACGCGCACGCCGACGCGAGCTGCCTTGTCGGCGTACGCAGGGCCGATGCCGCGGCGTGTGGTGCCGATCTGAAGCTGTCCCAGCGCCTGCTCCGACGCGCCGTCGAGCAGGATGTGCCAGGGCATGATGAGGTGAGCGTTTCCAGAGAGGTAGAGCGATGCCGTCGTGATGCCCCGCTCTTCCAGGCCGTCGAGCTCGAGCACAAGCTGCTCGGGGTTGACCACGCAGCCGGCACCGATGATCGAAGTCGCGCCGGAGATGATCCCCGATGGGATGTGATGCAACGCGAAGCGTTCGCCGTCGCGGATGATCGTGTGTCCTGCGTTCGGCCCGCCCTGGTACCGACACACGACGTCCGAGTTGGCAGCGAGGAGATCGACGATCTTCCCCTTGCCCTCGTCGCCCCACTGGGCCCCGACGATTACGCTCGCTGGCATCGCGCTGAGGATGAGCCTCTGCCGCGCCCAGACGCGTTGCTGCGCGTGGTCTCCGGGCTCGCGTTCGTCGTCC
>JAUVPB010000006.1 GCA_030598925.1 Actinomycetes bacterium | reverse complement strand
GCGGGCCCCAAGCAGTGCATCGAGCTTTGCGAGCCCGCTCCGATCGCCTACCGACAAGGTCGTAACGGACTGCTCACAGCGCTTGACGAGGCCACTCAGTACTTGCCCTGGGCCAAGCTCGACGAACGTATCGATGCCGGCGCTGAGAAGCGTCCTGACTGCTTGCGTAAACAGGACAGGACCGGCGAGTTGTTCGAGCAGCACCTCGGGTATCCGAGCCGCGCCTTCAAACGCGGCGGTGACCGTCGAGACGAACGGCACCCTGGGTTCACGCCAGACCGCCTGCGAGAGGAACGGGCCCAGATGCTCGCCGACGCCGCACACGAGCGGGCTGTGGAAGGCACCGGAAACTCGGAGCGGCACGACGCGGCGCGCTCCCCGTTCAGTCGCACGCTCCAACAGCAGCGCGATCGCGTCGTCTCGACCCGATACGACCACCTGCCCCGGGCAGTTGTAGTTCGCAGTCCACGCTCCGTCGGTCTCATCGCACAGCTCCTCGACGATCGCGTCCTCGAGGCCGATGATCGCCGCCATCGATCCTGGATGCTCCTGAGCCACACGAGCCATCGCATCGCCCCGCTCCCGGACCAGCTCGATCGCGGCCGTCACCGTGAGCGCGTCGCAGGCGGCGAGCGCCGCATACTCGCCGACGGAGTGGCCGACCACAGCTGCCGGCTCGAGGCCTGTCGCCTCGACCGCGCGAAGGCACGCGAGCGAGGTCGCGATGAGCGCCGGCTGCTGGATGCGCGTATCGGTGAGTACCTCGTCAGGGCCGGAGAAGCACGCATCGGCGACATCGAAGCCCGCCGCGGCCGAGGCTTCGTCGTAGACCTCGCGAGCAGCGGGTACGTCGTCGGCAAACTCGCTGCCCATCCCCGGGGCTTGCGAACCTTGGCCGGGGAAGCAGAAGGCGACCTTCATACAGACCCGCCGTTGTTGCCGTCGGTCGGCCACTCGATCAGGGCTGAGCCCCACGTTATTCCGGTGCCGACGCCGGTCATCAGGACGCGGGCGCCTGGTGCGACTGTGCCGTCGCGGAGCATCTCGTCGAGGCAGATCGGGATCGACGCTGCGGACGTGTTCCCGAAGCGGTCGACGTTCACGACCACCTTCTCCTCGGGGATGCCGAGCTCGCGGACTGCGTGATCGATGATGCGCTTATTCGCCTGGTGCGGCACGTACAGATCGATGTCGGCCGGCTCGAAGCCCGCTGAGGCAAGCACCCGTTGTGCCGAAATGACCATCACGCGGGTGGCGAACTTGAAAACCTGTCGGCCGTTCATTCGCATCGTGTGGTCGAGCGCCGCGACCGATCCGGCGGTGGCCGGCTGGCGCGTACCGCCCGCCGGTACGTAGAGATCCTCCACGTGCGAGCCGTCGTTGCCGAGCTCAAAGCTCAGGAAACCACCGTCGGAGACTTCTTCCACGACAGCCGCGCCTGCTCCGTCACCGAACAGAATGCAGGTGCCACGGTCCTCCCAGTTCAGGTACTTCGTGAGGAGGTCGACTCCGACGACGAGCACGCGGCGGGCAAGACCAGCGACGATCGTCGCGTAGGCCTGCGTCAGCGCGTACACGAAGCCCGTGCAGCCGGCCTGCAGGTCGTACGCGGCGACCTGCCCGGCTCCGAGCCGTTCAGCGACAACGGAGGCCGTCGCCGGAAAGGGCATGTCTGGCGTGATGGTCGCTACAAGGACGAGGTCGACATCGGCCGAGGTGATGCCTGCCCGTGCGAGCGCCCGTTCCGCAGCGGGGCTGGCGAGGTCGCTTGCCGCAACACCCGGACCCGCGACGTGTCGCTGGCGAATTCCCGTCCGCTCGACGATCCACTCGTCGGACGTCTGCGCGCGCTCGGCGATATCGTCGTTCGTGACGATCTCGTCGGGAACACATGATCCGACACCCGTGATCCCCACCCGGATCGCTGCTGTCTTGGTGTTCGCGATCATTCCGGCATGTCTCCGACCGCAAAGGTCAGCGTGCCGCGTACGGCGAGTTCGCCGTCGACCTCGGCGCGCGCCTTCCCACGGCCGATCGGTCCGCGCACTTGTTCGAGCTCGCAGAACAGGTCGAGCGTCTCGCCGGGCCGCACGATTCGCTTGAACCGCACCCCGTCGATGCCCGCGAACAGCGCGAGGCGGCCGCGGTTTTCTTCGAGCGAGAGCACGCCGACGGCGCCCGCTTGGGCAAGCGCCTCGACTGTCAGCACACCGGGCATGATCGGCTGCCCAGGGAAATGGCCGGCGAAGTACCACTCGTCGTCGCGGACGTAGCGGCGGGCGTGCACGCGGGCTCCGGGTACAAGGTCGACTACTTCGTCCAGCAGGAGGAAGGGCTCACGGTGCGGGATGATCTCTTCGATCGCACTGCGGTCTAGCGTGGTCAAGCGGTCGCGTACTCCTCGAGGTTTGCGCGCAAGATCAGACGGGCGCGATGGACGTACGACTTGGCGGTGCCGACCGGAACACGCAACGCACTGGCGATCTCTTCGTAGCTGAAGCCGAGAGCATCGCGCAGCAGGAGCATCTGCCGCTGCTCGACGGACAACCGCGACAACTGATGCGTGAGCTCGCGTCGGAGATCGCCGACCAGGGCCAACCGAGACGGATCCGAGGACCCGGCGGCGACCTCGTCGCGCACCGCATCGAGATCGTCGGTGCGGCGGATCGTCTCTCTCGCCCCGGCGTCGCGGCACGTGTTCACGACTAGGCGGTGCAACCACGTCGAAAACTGCGACTCGCCACGGAACTGGCGAAGCCGCACGCTCACCTTGAGTAGGCATTCCTGCGCTGCGTCCCGAGCGTCCTCCATGTCGTCCAGCAACTGGGCTGTCATGCGCGACACCCTGGCGGCATAGCGCTCGATCAGAGCGTCGAGGGCGAGTTGGTCGCCGCCCTTGGCACGATTGGCAAGATCAGCGTCGCTCAGCCGCGCGTACGCGGCTGGAAGCACGGTCCGTACGGTCTCCCCGAGGTGCCGGAGACGTCCGTCCCGAAGCTGCGGGCGAACCGGAGACTCCACGACGTTAGTCTAATGGGCGGGCCAGGAGTCGCGAGCGGGCGTGCGTTGGCGTCGGCCGGCGGCGGTGGCCGACCCCCATGACGACGCCGCTCACAGCCGACCGTCTTACGCCGATGTTCCGGTCGAGATTCGGACACATCTACCGACATTCGGTCCACTGCCGATCGACGCAGGACGAATTCCTCGCTGACGACCCGGAGGGCACGATCGCCGTCTGCGAAGCGCAGACCGCGGGACGTGGGCGCCGCGGGAACGCCTGGGGCGCGCCGGACGGACGGGCGCTGCTCGTCTCCGTTCTCCTGAAGCCCGACGGGCGGCGTGCGTCCTCGCAGATCGCGCTCGTGGCAGGGGTCGTCGTGGCTGCTCTCGTTGAGCGAGAGATCCGCGCTCCGGCCGGCATCAAGTGGCCCAACGACGTTCTCGTTGAGCGGGCCAAGATCGCTGGAATCCTCGCGGAGCAGCGCGACGAGGCCGTGGTGCTCGGGATCGGCATCAATGTGAACCAGAGCGCGCCGGAGCTACCAGATGGAGCAAGCCTGGCGTCGACCTCTCTGCACGTGGCCAGCGGCAGAACGTTCGACCGCGCTGAGCTGCTTTGCGCGCTGGCCCACGACCTCGAGCTCGCGTACGAGGCGTGGCAAGACGACGGTCTACTCGCGGTCTCACCCGAGCTCGCGGCGCGCGACGCGCTGCTCGGCGAACAGCTCCGAGTAGGCGATGTCGCAGGTGTTGGCGCCGGCATCGCAGAGGATGGATCCCTGCGTATCGACACACCGACTGGCCGGGTCTCTGTCGTCGCCGGCGAGGTCGCCGTGGCGTGGTAGGCGTGCCGGAGCTCCGTACCGACTGCCTGACCGGCGACCGCGTTGTCGTCGCCCCCGGCCGCGCGCAGCGCCCTGGCGCCTGGGCAACGATCGGCGGGCGGGCCGCTGACACGAGCGGGGAAGACTGCCCCTTCTGCGAGGGTCACGAGGCAGAGACCCCGCCGGAGCTATACGCGATACCTGACAGCGGCCGGCAGAAAGACCGCGCGGGGTGGCGCGTCCGAGTCGTGCCCAACAAGTTCCCGGCGTTCAGCGAGGCGCGGCCTGCCGCGGCGAACGGCGTGTTCGCTGCCGAGGCAGCCGCTGGAGTACAGGACGTCGTTGTCCATGCGCCTCGCCACTTGACGTCGATCGCAGAACTCGAGGCGGCCTGCCTCGAGGACGTGGCGGCGGCGTGGCGCTGGCGGGCTGGTGAAGGATCGCCCGCGGGCACCGTCTACCTTCACGCCGTGATCAACGAGGGTCGAGAAGCAGGCGCCTCGCTCGCCCACTCGCACTCGCAGCTCTTCTCGCTCGGCTTTCTTCCACCACGGCTGGCGGTTGAGCTCGAGCGACAGGAGCAAGCCGAAGACTGCATCGCGTGCACGGTGATCAGCGAGGAGATCGGGCGCGCGGAGCGCGTCCTCTGGTCGGCAGGCGGTCTCGTCGCGTACTGCCCCTACGCGAGCCGGTTCCCCTACGAGACCGTTATCGCACCGATCGCCTGCGAGCGCGACGCGTTCTCGTCGCCATTGCTGCCGCACGCGCTCCAGCGCGCCGCAGAGGTGCTTCGCCGGCTACGCGCCGAGGTGGGCTGGGCTCCCGTGAACCTCTGGGTGACAACCTCGCCGCGGGAGGACGCGCGAACGCACTGGCGCCTCACCGTAGCGCCACGGCTCACTCGTGCCGCGGGCCTCGAGCTAGGCGCCGATCTCGCAATCAACGCCGTACCGCCCGAGCAGGCGGCAGCAGCTCTGCGCCAGGCCTAGCCGCGGAGCCCGCAGCTCACTCGGGCGTGGCGTCGGCAGCCGGCGATTCGTCGGGAGAGGCCTCGTCCTCTGAGCCCATGGCCTCCGTCGCGTCGGTCGCATCCATCGCGTCGTCGGCTGGGCTCGAGACCACATCCGTGTGCCCCTCCGGGAGCTGCGATCCGTCCTCGGCAACAGCATCGTCGCCGTTCGTCTCGATTACGGGGGCGATCGCCGACACTTGCTCTTCGCCACGCAGTCGCATGACGATCACCCCCTGCGTCGAACGTCCCAGCCGCTTGACGTCCTCTACGGGGATCCGGATCACGGTGCCTCCGGTGGAGATCAGCATCACCTGGTAGCCGTCGCGCACCGCGCGGGCGCCCGCCAACTTGCCACGGGCTTCGGTGAGCTGGATCGTCTTGACGCCGAGGCCGCCCCGGCCCTTCACGGGATACTCGTCGAGCCTCGTACGCTTTCCGAAGCCGTTCTCGGTCACGACGAGCAGGTCTGCGTCTGGTGACGAGAGCGTGATCGCAATGAGCTCGTCCCCCTTGCGGAGTCGCATGCCGCGCACGCCTGCCGCTGGCCGGCCCATCGGCCGTGCGTCCTTCTCGGAAAACTTGATTGCCTGCCCGGCCCGGGACACCATCACGATGTCGTCGTTACCCGACGAGTGGATGACTCCCACGAGCTCGTCCTTGTCGCGCAACCCGATCGCGATGATGCCGTCTGCTTTCAGCGGCGTGTTGTAGTCAGCAAGCAGCGTCTTCTTCACCACGCCGTTTCGTGTTCCGAACACGAGGTACCTGGCCTCTGCGAAGTCGCGGGTCTGAATGACAGCGCGCACCTGCTCGTCTGCCTTCAGCGGCAAGAGGTTGACGATCGCTCGGCCTCGGGACTGCCGTGAGCCGAGCGGCAACTGGTGCACCTTCTGGCGATAGACCTTGCCGACCGAGGTGAAGAACAGCAGGTAGTCGTGCGTGGACGCCACGAAGAGGTGCTCGATGTAGTCGTCATCCTTGAGTTCCATGCCCATCACGCCGATACCGCCACGGCGCTGCTCGCGGTACGCCGTCAGTGGCAAGCGTTTGATGTAGCCAGAGCGGGTGATCGCAATCACCATGTCCTCTTCGGCGATGAGGTCCTCTAGCTCGAAATCCGCGTCGTCGGCCACGATCTCGGTGCGTCGGGAATCCTCGCCCGCATAGATCGTGCGGATCTCGAGCAACTCGTCCCGGATCACGTCGTCGATCTTCGCCTCGTCGGCGAGCAGCGACCGCAGCTCGCCGATGAGCTCCTGGAGATCCTTGTACTCGTCCTGGATCCGTGCGCGCTCGAGGCCGGTCAGACGCGCGAGACGCAGATCGAGGATCGCCTGGGCCTGAATCTCCGTTAGCTCGAACCTCTCCATGAGCTGGCCGCGGGCGATCTCAGCGTCGTCGGCGTTGCGGATGAGCTCGATAGCTTCGTCGAGACTGCCGAGCGCGATGAGGTAGCCCTCGAGGATGTGCGCGCGTGCCTCCGCTTTCCGCAGCTGGTGCTTCGTTCGCCGCGTAATGACTTCGCGCTGGAAGTCGAGGTAGTGACGGATGCACTCGAGCAGGGAGAGCGTGCGCGGCACGCCATCGGCGAGCGCGACGGCGTTGTATCCGAACGTCGCCTGCAGAGCTGTGTGCTTGTAGAGCTTGTTGAGAACGACCTCGGGCACCGCGTCGCGCTTGAGCTCGATGTGAATGCGCATGCCGGTGCGGTCCGAGTGGTCGGCGAGATCCGAGATCTCGGTCAGCACCTTGTCGTGAACGAGGTCGGCGATCTTCTTGATCACGCCGCTGTCGCCGCCCTTCTTCACGCCGTACGGGAGCTCGGTCACGATGATCGCCGACTTGCCGCCACGAAGCTCTTCGATGTGGGCGCGCGCTCGCATGACGACGCGGCCGCGGCCGGATCTGTAGGCGTCGCGGATGCCGGCGTATCCGAGGATCACACCGCCTGTAGGGACGTCGGGTCCCTTGATGTGTCGCGCGAGCCGGTCGACGTCGATCGTCGGCTCGTCGATCATCGCGACGATCGCGTCCACGACTTCGGTGAGATTGTGCGGCGGAATGTTCGTCGCCATCCCAACGGCAATACCGGTCGAGCCGTTGACGAGCAGGTTGGGGAACCGCGACGGCAGAACCGTCGGCTCTGACTTCGACTCGTCATAGTTCGGCTGGAAGTCGACCGTGTCGGCGTCGATGTCGCGGAGAAGTTCCGTCGCGAGGCGAGCGAGACGGGCCTCCGTGTAGCGCATCGCCGCGGGCGGGTCGTCGTCGATCGAGCCGAAGTTGCCCTGGCCGTCGACGAGCGGGTAGCGCAACGAGAACGGCTGAGCCATCCGGACCAGCGTGTCGTAGATCGGAGCGTCGCCATGGGGGTGGTAGGAGCCCATGACATCACCGACCACGCGCGCGCATTTCTTGTACGGCCGGTTCGGCTGCATGCCGGCCTCGTGCATGCCGTAGAGAACTCGCCGATGAACCGGCTTCAGGCCGTCTCGGACATCTGGCAGCGCACGGCCGACGATCACGCTCATGGCGTAGTCGAGGTAGCTCGAGCGCATCTCTTGCTCGAGTTCGCGCGGCTCGATTCGCCCTGGGCCCAGTGCTCCAGTGTCGAGCTCAGTCATCCTCTACGGGTTCCTTTCTTCTTCGTTACGTCGTCGGGGCCGCTGATGCTGGCCGGCGGAGGCCGGCACTACACATCGAGGAAGCGGACGTCGCGCGCGTTCTGCTCGATGAACGCTCGCCGCGGCTCGACCTGGTCGCCCATAAGCATCGAGAACAGCGCATCAGCAGCCGTCGCGTCGTCGACCTCGACCCGGATCAGCAGCCGCCGCGTTGGATCCATCGTCGTCTCCCAGAGCTGCTCGGGGTTCATCTCGCCCAGCCCCTTGAACCGCACGACCTGCATGCCTCCCTTTGCGAGGTCGAGCGAGGCGGCTCGCAACTGGTTGTACGTTCCCGCCGTTGCCGTCTTCTTGCCCTCGGCAAGCGCGAACGGTGGCGCACCGACGAGCTCGACGAGTCGTGCGTACGAGCGGCGAACCTTCGCGTAGATCGGTGACGTGATCAGGTCGGCGGGGAGCGCGACCTTGCGTGTCGCACTCGTCGCGAGCTCCACGACCTTGATGCTCAGCTGCTCGTCGCTCTGGGCCAGGACGGACAGGGCGTAGCCATTGTCTTGCCCTGCCGCGATGTAGTCGGCGACGCCGCCTGCAGTCTCGGCGTCTGACTCGACGATCCGGTGATCGATCACAAGATCGGCCGCTGCGATGCCGAAGTCGCTCCGGAGCCGAGCTGACCAGCCCTCGAATTCTGAGAGCGCTCTCGAGAACGTTCCCCAGCGGGCCTCGGTGAATCCGACGTCAGCCCCGTCACGACTCGTGATCGCGAGTGACTTGAGTCGGTCACGCACGAGCATCTCCTCGAGTTGTGCGTCCTTCTGCAGGTACATCTCCTTGCTGCCCATCTTCACGAGGTAGAGCGGCGGTACGGCGATGTAGACGTGGCCGAGCTCGATCAGCTCAGGCATCTGCCTATAGAGAAACGTCAGAATCAGTGTGCGGATGTGCGAGCCGTCGACGTCGGCGTCGGTCATCACAACCACGCGGTTGTACCGCAGCTTCGTGATATCGAACTCGTCCCCGAGCCCAGTCCCGATTGCGGTGATCATCGCCTGGATCTCGGTGTTCGACAGCACCTTGTTGATGCGGTTCTTCTCGGTATTGATGATCTTCCCGCGCAGCGGGAGGATTGCCTGGTACGCGCGGTCGCGGCCGCTCTTCGCGGAGCCGCCCGCAGAGTCGCCCTCGACGATGAAAAGCTCCGTCGATTCGGGATCGCGAATGCTGCAGTCCGCGAGCTTGCCCGGCAGCGCCGAGTTTTCGAGTGCGCTCTTGCGACGCGTCAGCTCGCGAGCCTTGCGCGCTGCGTGTCTCGCACGCGCCGCAGAGATTGTCTTGTTGACAATCTGGCGAGCCTCGTTCGGATTCTCCTCGAGGAACTGGGCCACACCTTGGTTGACTGCCTGCTCTACCAGGCCGCGCACCCAGGGGTTCCCGAGCTTCGTCTTCGTCTGACCCTCGAACTGCGGATCGCGGAGCTTGAGTGAGACCACCGCCGCGAGGCCTTCGCGCACGTCCTCGCCGTCGAGGTTCTCCTCTTTCTCCTTCAGGAGCCCGGCCTCACGGGCATACCGGTTGAGCGTTCCGGTCAGGGCGCCCTTGAAGCCCGACAGGTGACTGCCACCTTCGTGCGTGTTGATGTTGTTGGCGAAGGAGAAGACGGACTCGACGTAGGATGAGTTCCACTGCATCGCCACTTCGATCTGGCTGTCCTCCGCGAACGTCTCGAAGTAGATGGCGTGCTTGTGGACGGGATCCTTGGCCGCGTTGATGAACTGGACGAAGTCGCGGATGCCGTTCTCGAAGCAGAATTCGTGTCGCTCCCCACCGGCCCGCTCGTCGGCGAGCGAGATCCGCAGGCCCTGCGTGAGGAATGCTGTCTCGCGCAGGCGTTGCACCAACGTCTGCGCTGACCACTCGACCTCATCGAAGACCGTTGCATCCGCGAGAAAACTGATCGTCGTTCCGGTCTCCCCCTCGTGGGGGCCGATCTCCTGGAGGTCGCTCGTCGCCTCACCACGCGCGAACTCCTGACGCCAGCGCTTGCCATCTCGGCACACGTCGGCCACCAACCACTCCGACAGGGCGTTGACAACCGAGACGCCGACGCCGTGCAAGCCGCCGGACACCTTGTAGCCCTCGCCGCCGAACTTGCCTCCGGCGTGGAGCTTCGTCAGCACCACCGTCACGGCCGGTAGCCCCTGCTCGTCCATGATCTCGACCGGGATGCCGCGACCGTCGTCCGTCACCGTAATCGAGCTGTCCGGCGAGATGGTCACGGAGATGTTCGAGCAGTGGCCTGCCAGCGCTTCGTCGACGGCGTTGTCGACCACCTCGTACACGAGATGATGAAGGCCTCGAGCGCCCGTAGATCCGACGTACATGCCCGGACGCTTCCGAACGGGTTCGAGCCCCTCGAGAACGGTGATGTCCTGTGCCGTATAGTCGCCGTTAGTCATAAAAAAAGCCCTGCTCAGACAGCATTTCCGGGCCCTAGGAAGGTTATCACAACGGCCGGTCGGAACCGCGACGCGAAAGGCCGAGACTGGCCGCTTTTTGCAACGCTTCTCGGACCTCGTCCGACGAGACGTCAGCGGCGAGCGCTGTCGCCTGATCGAGGGCTGCCGGGTCAGTCTTTCGGTCGGCCCTGGGCGCCGCGGTGAGGGGGCGGCCCACGGGCTCCGGAACGCGCCCGACAACGAAGCGAATGGCGTCTGGTTGCGGGTCAAGTCGAGCCCGGATCTCCTCCGCCATCTGCGTGAGCTCGAAGGCCCACACGCTCGTGCGCGCATGTACCACGAGCGTTCCGTCTCGCTTCATCCGCGCCGGCCATGCGTTTCGGGCGATTTCCGGGCCTACCGTCGCCTCCCACCCACGCGTAACCTCCAGCGCGGCGCCCTCGGACCCGAGGCGGGCGAGCTCCGACTTCAGGCTCCGAGCGAGAGATTCCGGCATGCGGTAGCGGCTCACGGAGTCTCCCTCACGCGATCCTCGCGGCGCCCTGAACCACCTCGACGACGCACCCCGCCTCGAGCACGTCGTCGGCGTCGGTAGCGGTGACGAGCGTCTGCGTCGCACCCGCCAGAAGAGAAACGAGCGCCGCTCTGCGGTCGCGGTCCAGCACACTCAAGACATCATCGAGCAGCAGTGCCGCAGGGCGGTCGCGGTCGCGAAGGCAGCTTGCCTCCGCGAGCAACAGTGCCAGTACCGCGACGCGCTGCTGTCCTTGAGAGCCGAAGCCGCGAAGATCACCTTCGTCGGTCGCCAGACGTATGTCGCGCAAGTGCGGACCCATTCCAGTCGTGCCGCGCTCGATGTCGCGCGTCAGGCGGTCTTCGAGCGCGCCTCGTGTGATGGCCGAAGGCTCGTAGTCGGCGCGAGCCCCCCGCAAGCCGAGTTGTTCGGACGCGTCGCGGAAGTGCGGGCCGAGCTCGTCCGTCACCGCCGTGCGCGCGGCGTCTAGATCGGCTCCGAGGCCGGCGACTGTCTCCGTCCAGGGCTCGATCGAGGCTCGCTCTGCCAGGCCGTCCCGAACCCGTCGCAGGGCAGCGCCCCGCTGGCTCAACGCCTTCGCGTAGCTGCCGGGCAGCTCGGCCAGCTCCGGTGACACGCGGCCGAGCATCCGGTCGAAGTACGTCCGGCGAATCGCGGGCCCCCCCTTCACGACGGCCAGCCGGTCGGGGAGGAACACGAGCACCGGAAGCTTCGTCCTCAGATCGTCGAGTGGTGCGGGCGCGCCGTTCAACACGACTTCCTTCGGTCCCAATCTGTGCACGGTCACCGAGGTCTCCACTTCGGTGGCGCGGGCATGCGATCGGGCGATGGCACGCGTTGCATCTGAGCCGAAACGGATAAGCCGGGCCTCGGAGCGCGTCCTGGGCGAGAACCCCTGAGTCGCGACGTGAACACCCTCGAGCAGATTTGTCTTGCCGGCCCCGTTCGCGCCGATCACGAGGGTTCTCCCGGGCGCCAGGTCGAGCTCGAGCGTCTCGTACGAACGAAAGTGCCGCAGCGTGATCGAGTCGACGATCAGCTCGCGAGCCTGATCGGCATGATCAGGTACCAGAAGTCGTCCGAGCCGTCAGAGATCAGCCCTGGCCGCAGCGGGTTGATCAATCGCAGCACGACCTCGTCCGAGTCGACGGACTCGAGGCCCTCGAGGAAGAAGGCCGGGTTGAACCCGATCTCGATCGGCTCGCCGGTGAACGAGACGGGCATCGTCTCTTCGGCTTCGCCAACATCCTGGGTCTGTGACCGCAGGCTGAGCTGGCCCTCGGATAGCCCGAGCCGGAGCGCAGTGTTCCGTTGGGCCAGCACCGCAACGCGGCGGACGACCTCTCCGAGCTCGTCGCGTGACGCGCGCATCTCCGCCTCGAACGAGTCGGGTTTGAGCTGTTCGTAGTTGGGAAACTGGCCGTCAATGCGGCGGGCGCTGAGCCACATGCCGGAATACCCGAAGATAATCTGGTTCTGCTGCACCGCCAGCTCGAGGGATGAATCGCCGGCGCCTGCACCAAGCCTCGCCACCTCGTTCAGCGCTCTCGCCGGCACCACGGCGTCGAGTTCGAGGCCGGGCGGCAACTCGATGGGGCTCTCTTTTACGCTGAGCCGGTAGGAGTCTGTGGCCGCCATCACTAGGCGGTTGCCGGCGAGACGGATGAGAATTCCCGTAAGGACAGGTCGCGATTCGTCACGCGACGCGGCCTTGCCGACTGTGGCCAGCGTGTCGAAGAACGGGGCCGGTGGCAGGCTGTGCGTCTCGCCGTCGGCTGCCGTCGGGAGCTCCGGAAAATCGGTCGCATCGTAGGTATGGACGCGGTAGGAAGCTGACCCGCAGGTGATAGACATCATGCTCTCGCCGGAGAGCTGCGCAAAGGTCACCTCGCCCGGAGGCAGCACCCGCACGATGTCAAGAAGGACGCGGCCGGGAACAACGACGGCTCCCTCCCCTGCGATCTTCGCGTCGATCGTGGCGCGTAGCGACAGCTCCATATCGGTCGCCGCTGCCTCGACGCTGCCGTTGTCCGTGCGCAGGAGGATGCCGCCGAGGATCTGCACGGAGGATCGCGACGACACGGCCCTGCCGACGGCCTGCAGCACGGTGGCTACCGTCTCTCGAGGTGCGGTGAAACTAAGCGTAGAGGGAGGTGCGTCAACGGACATCTTCAGAGATCCTTACATGTACTGCTGTTGTTTGAAGTGATTGAAAAAGAACTCGTAGTAGTCATAGGGAGTGTGCATTCTGGGGAAGACGGCCTGAATCTGTGCAGCTGCGGGGTAGTTCTAGGGGACAGACCTGGGGATAAGACGGCGCGTTGTCCACACGGTGGGGGCGGGTTCGCGACGACGTTCCGACAGGCGCGTGTTCTCCACATCTCTACCGGGCCTGCTTGATGCGCCCTGTGAGTTCCTGCACGAGGTTGTAGACGTCGCGATCCTCGTTGATCAGGTTGGCGATCTTTGAGGTTGCGTAGATAACAGTCGTGTGGTCACGCCCGCCGAAGTCTCGCCCAATCTTCGGGAGCGAGTTGTCGGTGAGCTCTCGGCAGAGGTACATCGCGACCTGTCGCGGATAGGCGATTGCGTGCGACCGGCGCTGGCTGATGAGTTCCTCGACCGTCATCTGGAAGCGCTCTGCCACGATGGTCTGGATCCGCTCGACAGTGATCTCGGGCGCTGCACCCTCCGGGAAGACCTCCTCGAGCACTTCCTGCGCGAGATCGACTGTCAGGTCGCGACCGGTGAGGGACGAGAAGGCGACGACACGTGTCAGCGCGCCTTCTAGCTCGCGAATGTTGGTCGACACACGGTCGGCAATCATCGTGAGCACCTGGGGATCCGGCACGGTGATCCCATCGGTGTGGACCTTCTTGCGCAGGATCGCGATGCGGGTCTCGACGTCGGGCGGCTGCACATCGGTGATCAGCCCCCACTCGAAGCGCGAGCGGAGCCGCTCCTCGAGCGTGGCGATATCGCGCGGCGAGCGGTCGGACGAGAGAATGATCTGACGTCCGGCCTCGTAGAGCGTGTTGAACGTGTGGAAGAACTCCTCCTGGATCCGCTCCTTGCCCTCGAGAAACTGGACGTCGTCGATGAGCAGCGCGCCGTAGTGGCGATATCGCTGCTTGAAACCCTCGATGGTCTTGTCCTTGAGCGAGTTGATGAAGTCGTTCATGAACGCCTCGCTCGTGACGTAGCGGACGGTCATGCCGGGAGAGTGCTCGCCGATGTAGTGCGCGATGGCCTGCAGCAAGTGCGTCTTGCCGAGCCCTGTGCTCCCGTAGATGAAGAGCGGGTTATAGGCCTTCGCGGGCCTCTCGGCGACCGCCAAGGCCGCGGCGTGGGCAAAGCGGTTCGACGAGCCGATGACAAACGACTCGAAGGTGTAGCGCGCCCCGCCATTCGTGACGGCTGGAGTGCTCACGACTGCCGGGCTGCCCTCCTGCGCGGCCTCCACAACGCCCGGCTCAGGCACGGGCTCCGGCTCGGCCTCAGCGTCGGCGGGCTCTCCGGGCTCGAGGACCTTGATTAGAACGCGGCTCGTTTCGGGCGAGCACGTCAACACAGCCGACTCGAGCAGGCCAAGAAATCGCGACTCGATCCAGCTCCGCGTGAAGTCATTCGGAACGCTGAGCACGAACGTGCCGTCGTCTGCGACATGCGCGACTGCGCTGGAGAACCACGTATCGAATGCACGCTCGTTTAGGGTCTCGCGCAGCTGGGCAGCAACGTCGGACCACAGCACAGCTGAGGATGTTCGAGAAGGGGTGCTCAAAGTGCTTCTGTTCGTGTCCCGGGGGGATCGGGAGCCGCGATCATAGCAACGCTTGCCGCCGCGTTGAACGAAAACGACGCGCGTTGCCAACATCGGCGAAAAGCACCCTGTTTCCAGGCCTTTTCAGTTATCAACAGAGTTGTCCACAGCGGTGGAGAAGTGCCTGCTCAAGCGGGCTTTTGGGTTGTTGAGAAACGCCTGTGGAAAACGAGCGAAAGGCGATTTGGCGGTGCGCACTTTCGGGCCCTGTTCGAACCCGACGTCGGAGCCGGGAGCCTCACGACAGACGGGAACCGGCCCTGCTGGCGAGCTGAGGACGCCTGCGCGAGGGTCTGGAGGCCTCGAGCGCCCGCCTGCGCGCGTCCTCCCTTCGCGTGTCCTCTATACTGAACCGGCTCCAAGCCGGGGAATGCCCTGTGAAACGAACGTACCAACCAAACGTCAGACGTCGAAAGCGGCGACACGGCTTTCGCGCCCGAATGTCCTCCCGCGGTGGCCGCGCGATTCTCAAGCGTCGCCGGGCGCGAGGTCGCAAGCGCCTCTCCGCGTAAGGGTGTCGTCGGCTGCACCCGGGCTACGGGATCGTTGCCCGCTCCGGACTACCTCGTGAAACGCCGCGCACGTCTCTCCCGATCCCGCGACTTCGACGCGGTCTATCGCAAGGGCCGAAGTGCGGCGTCCCGAACGCTCGTTGTGTACTCGTTCAACCGAGACGCCGACGACGATGAGGACGGCGAGACTCGACTCGGATTGGCCGTGCCGCGGAGAGTTGGCGACGCGGTGACCCGCAATCGTGCGAAACGGAAGCTCCGCGAGGCGTTCACCACCGTCTCAGCTGATCTGGAAGGCACGTGCGACGTGGTGATCGTGGCGCGGCCTGGCCTGGCCGAGACCCTTGAGCGCGAGACACCGCAGTGGCTCGAGACCGAACTCCGCGGCCTGCTGGCGCGCACCGCCACGGCGAGCGAGCAAACCGCATGAGACGGGTACCGATGGCGCTCATCCGCGCATACCGGGCCACGCTCGGGCAGCTCGCCGGCGGCCAGTGCAAATACCACCCTTCGTGCTCGCAGTACGCACTGGATGCGTATGAGAAGCACGGTGTCTTTCGCGGCACGATTCTGACTGCGTGGCGGCTCCTCCGATGTAACCCCTGGAGTCGCGGCGGCGTAGACCACGTGGCTAGCGACGTGACGTCCGGTGGGACCCGCTGATGTTGCCTCTCGCCGGCCTTCTGCAGCCGATCGAGGATCCCCTCGAGGATCTCCTCGTCTGGTTGCACGAGGCGATCGGCCTCAGCTGGGGCTGGGCAATCGTGGCCGTCGTGGTGATGGTGCGGATCGTGCTCGTACCGCTCGCCGTGAAGCAGATCCGGTCGATGCAACGCCTGCAGCGGTACGCGCCGGAGCTGAAGGCGCTGCAGAAGAAGCACAAGAACGACAAGCAGAAGCTCAACGAAGAGGTGATGAAGTTCTACCGGGACAAAAAGGTCAACCCGGCCGCCTCCTGTCTGCCGATCCTGCCGCAGATCCCGATCTTCATCGCACTCTTCTTCGTGCTTCGCGAGTTCGACTCGGACGTGATCGAGCCTCGGTTCCCCGACTCGGACCTGTCGTTCGTTCGCATCGTTCCGGATATCACCGCGAAGCTGCTCGACCACTGGTCCGGCGTACTGTTGCTCGTGATCTACGTCATCAGCCAGCTCGCGTCCGGGTTGCTCGCGCTCCGGGCTACGCCAGCCACCGATGCTCGCCAGGCCCGACTCCAGAAGATCATGTTCATCGTTCTCCCGTTCGTGATCATCCCATTCGCGATCAGGTTCCCGGTTGGCCTGATGATCTACTGGGTGACGACCAACCTCTGGACAGCAGGCCAGGGCATCGCAACGCGACGGTTCATCCCCCGCCCCGACTTCGGCGACGCTCCAAAGCGCTCGAGCCGAACCGCGCCGGGCGAAGACGAGCCAGACGGACTAGATGACGAGGACGAGATCGAGGACGCGGCAGCAGAGGAGAAGCGGAAGAAGAAGGAGAAGGACGCCAAGGCCAAGGCCAAGGCGAAGGGAAAGCAGAAGAGCGGCTCGGCGCCGAAGAAGCGCAGGTCGCCCGCCGCTGCGCAGAGTGGCGGCTCGGGCGGGCAGGTCAAGCGACGAAAGAAGAAGGGTCGATCCCACCGATGAGCAACGTGCCACCCGAAGGACCGATGGTTGAAGCGACTGGCACTGGAGAAACCGCCGGCGAAGCCAAGTGGGCCGCGCTGCGCGAACTCGAGAAGCTCGTTCCTGGTCTGGTCAAAGAAGACGTCGAGTACGAAGTCGTTTCGGAGGGAGAGCGAGGGCTGCTGGGAGTTGGGTTTGTCGAAGCGACCGTCGTGGCTCGGATCGCCGCGCCCGCGACCGAGCCAGCGACGGAACCGGCGACTGAGGCCCAGCCAGCGGCCTCAGCGCCGCTACCGCTTAGCGACCCCGAGACGAACGAAGAGCTTCTGACCGAGGTGCTGGAGCGAATCAGCGCTGGGCTCGGCGTCCCGTGTGAGGTGTCGGTAAGCGGCACCGAAGAGGGGTACGAGGCGACGCTCAGCGGCGACGATCTCGGCGCCGTCATCGGCCGCCGGGGCCAGATAATCGACGCGATTCAGCAGCTGGCACAGTCGGCCCTCGGCCGGCACGCCGGACAGCGCATCCCGCTAACGGTCGACGCGGCGAACTATCGCGCGCGCCGAACGGAGATCCTCGTCGGAATCGGCGATCAGGCAGCCGAAGAAGCGATCGAGAGCGGCATGGAGATCCAGCTCGAGGCGATGTCCGCCAGCGAGCGGAAGATCATCCACCTCCACCTTCGCGACAGGGCCGAGGTCGAGACGTTGAGCGAGGGCAACGAGCCGAACCGCTTCGTGGTGGTGCGGACGATCGAGTCAACGGACTGAGTGCGTCGCCCAGTGCGGAGCGAGCAGGGCGGCCCGTACTCGCCGGCGGCCAGTTCGTATCTCGATCGCTGGCTCGCGCATTTCGTCGCGACCCGAGGTTTGACTGCGCTCGAGGATCTCAGCGACGCCCGCGCTCTCCACGTCGACGACGCGCTCACCGCGACATCGCTGTTACGAGCTGGCAGTCTCGTCGACGTCGGGAGTGGCGGCGGCTCTCCAGGTATCCCTCTCGCGGTCGCTTGCCCAACGCTCTCCGTGACGCTCCTCGAGTCGAATCGGAGGAAGGCCGACTTTCTGGAGCAGTGGGCAGCGGAACTCGACAACGCCACGGTAGTTCGTCAACGGGCCGAGGACTACGCCGCCCGCGAGGGCTTCGAGCGGTTCGACAACGCAACGGCCCGCGCGCTCGCGCCTCCCGCGGTGGCGCTTGAATGGGTGCTCCCGCTCGTGCGCACGGGCGGACGCTTCATTCTCTACACGACGCGCCAGCACGAGGCAACCGTGACGAGCGTTGCACCGCTCGTAGCCGGACAACTGGTCGAGACGCTGAGGCCTGACACGACGTCTGACAGGATCCTGTGCTTGGTCGAGAAGACGGCGAGCACGCCCGCCCGGTTCCCGCGCCGCTCAGGAATCGCGAAGAAGAGACCACTTGCGCCACCTGATCCGCCCGCGCGACCAGCCCTCGCGGACCGGGACGCTCCGTAGACTCGTGTCGTGCCCGGGGGCGTGTTTGCTGTTTCGAATCAGAAGGGTGGCGTTGGCAAGACGACGACGGCTGTCAACGTTGCTGCCTGCCTGGCCGAGGCCGGCGAGCGAGTCCTGCTCGTCGATCTCGATCCGCAAGCCAACGCCACGAGTGGCCTCGGGATTCGCTCCCACGAGTCGTCGTCGCTCGACCTGCTCGACGGAGCACCACTCGACACGGTGGCGATCCCGACCGCCTATCCGAATCTGACGCTCGTTCCGGCGACGGGAGATCTGGCCGGCGCTGCGATCAGCCTGGCACAGCTCCCAGCGTCGGAGAGCTTCCTCGCCGAAGCGCTCCGCGGAGCTTCACGGACCTACTCATTCATCTTCATCGACTGTCCGCCATCACTCGGCCCGCTCACCGTGGCCGCCCTCGTCGCTGCGGAGAAGGTCATCGTCCCCGTTCAATGCGAGTACTACGCGCTCGAGGGACTGACCCAGCTGCTCGAGACGCTCGAGCAGATCCGGCGAGGACCGAATCCGGCCCTGACGGTCGGTGGCATCTTGCTCACGATGGTCGACAGGCGCACGCGGCTGAGCGCCGACGTCGAAGCGGAGGTGAGACAGGCGTTCAGCAGCCTCGTCTTCGCCGCTGTCGTGCCGCGGAGCATCCGGCTGGCCGAGGCGCCGAGCCACGGAACTCCCATCAATGCATATGCTCGCGATTCGCAAGGAGCTGCCGCATACTTCGACGTAGCAGGCGAACTCGTCGGTCGGGTCTGACCGTCCTGTAACGGAGTCATACTTCCGCGGCGCGAACAGGAGGATATCGGCGCAATGTCACAACAGCCAGCACGACGCGGTCTTGGCCGAGGCCTCGAGCTGCTGATCGGAACACCGACAGCCAGCGTTGAGTTGATACAGCTGCCTGTTGGATCGATCACGCCGGGCCAGTTTCAACCGCGGCGGCACTTCGATGAGACCGCGCTGACCGACCTCGCCGAGTCGATCCGCGCCCAGGGCGTGGTGCAGCCGGTCATCGTCAGGCCGACCCCCGGTGGGGGCTACGAACTGCTTGCCGGCGAGCGACGCTGGCGAGCCGCTCAGAAGGCAGGACTCGCGACGATACCCGCCGTCGTTCGAGACGGCGACGACGCCGACGCGCTCATGATCGCCCTCGTAGAGAACGTCGCACGAGAGGATCTGTCGCCGATCGACGAGGCGCGCGGCTACGCGCTTCTGCTCGACGACTTCGACCTCAGCCTCGCGGAGATCGGCGAGAAGGTTGCTCGATCGAAGTCCAGCATCTCCAACAGGATCAGGCTTCTCGAGCTTCCCGATGACGTCATCGAACTCGTGGAACAGCGGGAGCTCACGGAGGGCCATGCCCGGGCCGTTCTGTCGGTGCCTGATCACGAGGAACGACGGAGGCTCGCGAGACGGATCGTGCGAAACGGTTTGTCAGTCCGTGCGGCCGAGCGAGCAGCCAAGCAACTGGGAGCCCGCCAACGAGATCGCCGCCGTCCGGCGCCCCTCGATCCGGCGCTGCTCGCGCGGACCCGCGAACTGCTCGAACGCGCGACTGGTGTACCCGTTCGGATGACGCCGACATCGCTGATCGTTTCGCCGCCTCACGAGACGTCGCTCGCCGAGATCGTTGAATCGCTCGAGCGCTACGTCGACGGTGACCCGCCAGCCGCCTGACGCTCGCTACACTCAAACGCTCCGCGGGCGATTAGCTCAGTTGGTTAGAGCGCCGCTCTGATAAGGCGGAGGTCCCTGGTTCGAATCCAGGATCGCCCATGTACAAGCAGTCCGCGCTGCAACCGCTCTTGGGCCAACCGCGGTGCGCTTGTCGTGCGGCGGGACTGAACGACAGACGGCGGAATACACGCTGGTACGATCCGCGAAGGAGCCCAGAACCCGGTGCGAGAAATGGTCATCTACGGCGTCAGCTTCGACATGGTTGGCAAACAGCCGATCGTGTTGCTCAAGACCGCCGACGGAAACAAGTTCCTCCCAATCTGGATTGGCCACCCGGAAGCGGCCGCGATCCTGATGAAGCTGCAGGGGGCGAGCACGCCGAGGCCGATGACCCACGATCTCGTAACGGAGATGTTGACGCAGTTCGACGCCAAGGTGACGAAGATCGCCGTGACCGAGCTGCGAGAAAACACGTTCTACGCTCAGATCACCGTTGCAGTCAACGGAGACGAGATCGAGATCGACTCACGCCCGAGCGACGCGCTCGCGCTCGCCGTGAGATCCGAGGCCCCGATCTTCGCGGCCGACGAAGTAATCGAGGAGAGCGGTGTCGAGTTCGAGCACGAGGACTTTGACAACGAGGAGATCGTCGACGAATTCAAGAAGTTCCTCGAGGACGTCAGCCCCGAGGACTTTCAGGAGGGCTAGCCTCGTGCAGGCGAGCTGTTGGCTCCGTCGGATATCTCGGACCTGACGAGCAGGATGATCTGCTCGACAAGAGTCTGCACACCTGCGTCCGATATTGGCCCGGGATTCGCTTCGCGCAGGCGCGCCACCAGCCAATCCTCCCGCGCGGCATCGATCAGGGGATAACCGCGCTCGAGCTTGTGTTCGCGCAGTCGCTGAACGAGTTCAATCCGCCGGTTGACGAGACTGAGGAGCTCGAGATCGGCATCGGTGATGTCGTCCCGTAGCGCGCGGGCTGCGGCGTCGTCTTCGATGTGTTCGGGCACTAGGTGAGAAGAATAACGCGGGCCGACCAGCTACCCTCGGACGCTTCGAGCTCGAGGTCCTGACTCGTGGCGGCTTGGACGACATCGCGCGGCTGGTGCCGCTCCGGATCGACGGGTTCCCCGAGCAGCGTTGCCTGGTAGGAAGTCGGTGCCCAGTGGGAGAACTCGACCTCGGCGCAGACGACCCCCTGTTCGCTGAAGACCCAGACGAGGTCGTTGAGCCACTCGACGAATAGCTCCTCCACCGACGCTGCTTGCCGCTCGATGTCGTAGACGTGGCGTGGACGAATGTCGACGAGGGAGGACACGGTCGAGAAGTACGCGGCAGACGCAGCTGCAAACAGCTCGGACCCCGTTTTGCCGCGTGCCGTCACAACGATCTGCCCGGGCTCCTCGACTGTTGCAAAGGGCTCGAGCGTCATGTCCCGACGAACGAGAGAGCCAGGCCGAGGCCGTTGAACACACTATGGGCGATCATCGCTGGGAACACGCTCCGCGTCCGATACCGGACGTACGCGAGTCCGATGCCGAACAGAATGAGTACGGGCAAGGCTGCGAGAATCCCGTGGACGAGGCCGAACATGACGCCCGACATGATCACGGCGAACGGGGCGCCAAGCAAGGAGAGGACCCGAACGCCCACGCCGCGGAAAAACAGCTCCTCCGCGAAGGGCGCGAGCGCAACGATGAGAATCGCATTGATCACGAAGGGTGCCGCCCTCGTCGAATCCCAGGTCTCGGCGGTAATCCCCTGCTCGTCGCCAGCGTGAAGGAACTGCTCGAGGATGCCACCGACCACGACGGCGACGATCATGACGACGGCTGCGAGGCCCAGGTCGCGCCAGGTGAACGACGCGAAGCCGAACGTGCTCCGCTGATCGCGCGCCGAGTAGAGGTAGGCGACGAGCCATGCGACCAAGATGAAGATGACGCCAGTGATGATCGCCGTGGCCGTGAAGTCGTACGAGTAGACGAGGGGCCCATCGGTCGTCTCAGCGCCGCTCAGGGCGAATCCGGCCAACGTCAAAAGGGTGCCGAAGCCGAGCCACACGGCGAGCGCGAGCCACGCCGTGCTCGATCGCTGCGAGCGAGGCACGTGCTCCCCGGGGGCGGCCTGGCTATTCATCCGCTCGTCGTGCCGAGGACGCGCTCGGGGAGTGTCGCCAAAGGAATTGGCTCGAAACGCATGCCTGCTGCCTCGGCTCCCTGACTATCGACGTCCTCGTCGCCGATGTGAACACTCCGCCGTGCTTCCACGCCGAGTGCCGAGAGTGCGTGGACGAAGATCGCCGGGTCAGGCTTCGCGACTCCGGCGTCGGCGGAGGTGACTACGAGTTCGAAGAGCTGGGTGACTTCGAGGCGGCCGAGCTCGTCGTGCAGGCCGATGTCCCAATTGGCAACGCAGGCGAGGCGGACCCCTCGTTGGCGGAATAGCTCGAGTGCCTCGCGCGCGCCTGACACGAGATCGAATTGCAGAGCGCTCATGAAGTCGCCCACGAACGCATCGGGCTCGATGTCGAAGGCGAGGTGACGGAGGAAGACGCCAACACAGTCAAGTCGCAGCTGCGCAAGACTGGCGGCGTCACGCCCTTCGTGCGAGCGCGGCCGATAGTAGCTGGCCTCGGCCCGGAAGGCGTCTCCGACCTGCTCCTCCGTTGCTGTCATGCCATGTGCGCGAAGTGCGTGCCCGAGCCGGGGGACCGGATCTTCGAGCTGCAGCAGCGTTCCGAAGCCGTCGACGGTGACGGCCTCGATGGACGGACTACGAGCCATCCGGGTAGAGCATCGCCACGAGCTCCTCGAGCGTTGCGACGATGTCCGGACCACCGACGTCGAGACTCTCGCGATCGATCACGTATACCTGCCCGGTGACAACGGCGGGAAGCGTGCGGAGCCGGTCGTCTGCTTGAAGCGCGGTGAGGGTAACCCGACTCTCGACGGTGGCGAGGTACGTCTCCGGGCCGGCCGACACGAGCTCGAGAGCGTCGACGGATGCGCCCGGCAGAGCGTCCTCGGGCACGCTCAGGCCCCCGGCTTGACGGAGGACGTCGAAGAACAGGAGGTTCGGATCCGGCGGGACGCGGAACCCCGTGTCGATGAAAACGCGAACGGGCTCTCGGCCGTCGATCGCGCTCGTCGCGTCGTCGAGCGCCTTTCGCAGATCGCCTGCGAATTCGCGAGCCAGGACGGGGTCGCCGAGCAGGAGGCCTAGCTCGTGCGCGCTTCGCACGACGTCGTCAACCGTTGACGCTGGAGCGATGTAGATCGGGACGGCTGGATTGCTACGAAGCGAGGCAAGCGTTCCTGGGTCAGTCTGTACGGTCGCCAGTACGAGATCGGGCGATAGAGCGCGAACCGCGTCCAGGTCGATCAGCCCACCGGCGCCCGTAATCACTCGGATTGACGGGTCGACGACGTCAGACGGAGCGCCCACGACGTTTCCGCCCAGCTCCCACGCGGTCGCGGCCACCCCGGCGTCGAGCGCAACGATCCGGTCTGGCACGGCTTCGCCGACGAACGGCTCAGATCCGGCACCTTGCACGGTGGTCGGGAGGTCGGGCTGCAGCGCGCCCAGCGGCTCGTTGCGTTCGCCGCAGGCGGCGAGCCCGAATAGCGCGGCGCCGCACGATAGAGTCGCCATGATGGTCCTCACTGGCATGCCCTGTATCCAAGCAGGCGAGCTGAGTCGATGAGGCACTTCTCCGTTGAGGAGGCGCGAGAAGCCTTGCCCGAGGTCAAGCGTCGCGCCGAGCGAATGGTGAGGACGCGAGCCGAGTTGCTCGCGGCCCAGCCGTTTCGAGAGCGCCTCGAGAAGCACGGCCGGACGAACGGATCGGCGCCCGCCCACGACGACCCTGACGGGGACCCCGAGCGAGCGACCGGGCTGCGACGCCAGCTCATGTCCGAGATCGAGGCCCTCGAGCAGCTCGGCGTGCTGGTCAAGGACGTCGACACCGGCCTCGTCGACTTCCCGTGTCTTCATCCAGACACCAGCGAGACGGTCCTCCTCTGCTGGCAGGTTGGCGAAGACACGCTCGGGTTCTGGCACGGTTTCCAAGAAGGCTTTGCCGGCAGGAAACCCTTGCCGTTTACCTAACATCGAGTCTGGGGTCGCCAGCGTTCGTCGCCATTGCGGGGCAACCGGATCGAGGGCGGCACTTGCTGTCTACCCTTGAGGGACGTTGAGCGGATCCGATCAGCACGACAACGGGGGGAACGGAACCGGTAATGGCGAGGGCTCGCGCTCGCCAAAGCGCTGGCCCGTACTCCCCGCCCACACCGACGCGAGACGGCGCAGGCTTGCCAGACGCCGCCGTTCCGCCCAGACGCGGCGCATGGTCGTGCTGGTGGCGATCGTCGCGATCCTGGTTCTCGGCACCGCTGTCGTCGCCGGCGCCTTCATCACCGCCTCCGCGTTCCGCGAGAGCTGCTCCCTCGACTCGATCGAGATCATCAACAAGCTCGGACAGAACTCCAGGATTCTCGACAAGGATGGCCGGCTGCTCGGCGTGATCGCGGCCGAGCAGAACAGGCAGGTAGTGAGCCTGTCTGCGATGTCGCCCTGGATTGGGAAGGCAACGGTCGCGATCGAGGACAGGCGCTTCTACGAGCATCCAGGGATCGACTACGAGGGCATCGTCCGCGCCGCCGTAAGCAACGTCGAGGCGGGCTCGATCCAGGAAGGCGGCTCGACGCTCACACAGCAGCTTGTCCGCAACCTGTTCATCGACAACGAGCGGTCGTTCAACCGCAAGGTCAAGGAAGCCTGTCTGGCACTCAAGCTCGACGAGGCGTGGGAGAAGGACCAGATCCTCCAGGAGTACCTGAACACCGTCTACTACGGGCACCGAGCGTACGGCGTCCAGGCGGCCGCCCAGACGTACTTCTCGAAGAACGCTAAGAACCTGACTCTGTCCGAGGCGGCCCTCGTTGCCGGACTGCCGCAGGCGCCGACGGCATTCGATCCGTTCGAACAGCCTCGAGCCGCCGTCGGCCGCCGGAACGCGGTGCTTCGCGCGATGTTCGAGGCTGGCTACATCGAGCAGGAGCGATTCGAGAAGGCCTCGTCCGCCGAGATCAATCTGAAGCCTGGAAAGTTCTTCGCAGAGCGCCGCGAGCCGCTGTTCTTCAGCTTCGTTCGCGACGAGCTCGTGCGCGAGTACGGCACGAATCTCGTCCGCAACGGCGGTCTCACCGTGACTACGACTATCGACAAGAGGCTTCAGGATCTGGCTGAGGACGCGATTCTCGAGCACCTCAACGTGGCGGGCGACCCGGCGGCCGCGATCGTGAGCATCGCCCCCGGGAGCGGCGACATCGTTGCGATGGCCCAGGCGCAGAAGGGCGTCATTCGCGGCCAGTTCAACTACGCGACACAAGGTCAGCGTCAGGCCGGGTCGTCGTTTAAGACATTCGTTCTTGTCGAGGCAATTCGGCGCGGCGTCAACCCCGAGACGACCTACTATGACTCAGCGCCGTTCCGATGGCAGCCGGTTCCTGGTGGCGAAGTTTGGGAGCCCAAGACGTACGACAACAGCTACGTGGGCCCGATTTCGCTCACGCGCGCGACGTTGCGATCAGACAACGCTGTCTATGCGCGTCTCACGCTCGATGTAGGGCCAGAAGGTGTAGCGCAGGTCGCTCGCAAGATGGGCATCAACAGATCTGAACTCAAGCCGGTGGCGTCGATCGGTCTCGGCGCCAACGGCGTGACGGTGCTCGAGATGGCGTCGGGTTACGCGACGCTTGCCGCGGGTGGCAAGTTCCGTCAACCGCGCGCGATTCGCCGGGTTGAGTTCGCGAACGGGCAGATTGACAAGCAGGGCAGCTTCCGCAACAACGAAGGCAAGCAGGTCATTCCTGACTGGGTCGCGGCTGAGACCACGCGCATTCTCCAGCAGAACGTTCTCGGCGGTACGGGCACGGCTGCGCGGCTGCCTGACGGCTGGCGCGCCGCCGGCAAGACCGGCACGACGGACGATCACACCGACGCCTGGTTCACGGGCTACACGCCCCGTCTGGCAACGGCCGTCTGGGTGGGGTACCCCAAGACGACGCAGAAGCGGATGCTCGGCGTCCACGGCATCAACGTCGCGGGCGGAACGTTCCCGGCGCGGATCTGGGGCACCTACATGACGGCTGCGCTGGCGAACATCGTCCCGACGGCCTTCCCCTCCCCGAGGAGAGCGCCCGCCTGGACGAGCTGGAAGGGCCAGTACGCATTCACGGGCGACCCGACAACGACGGATGAGACCGAGACCGAAACGGACGAGGAGACCAACGAGAAGAAGCCCAAGAATCCTCCGAAGCCCGACACGCTGCCCACCGAGCAGCCGCCGGAACCTGCAGCGGATCCAGAGCCTGTGCCAGAACCCGGACCAGCGCCTGAGCCGGCCCCCGACCCTGCCGCTGAGCCCGCGCCTCCTCCCGAGCCGGCCCCCGCGCCTCCTCCCGAGCCGGCCCCCGCGCCCCCCCCAGCACCCCCGCCGCCGGCGGACCCGCCAACGCCGGACCCACCGCCGGCCTAGGCTTCTACGCCTCGGATCTGTGGGTCGGCGCTGCCGGCCGGGCGCTACCGTATGCGCCTCATGACGGAACTCATCTCACTTGAGGACGCACAGCGGCTGGTGACCGAGGCGATTTCGCCAACAGCACCGGAACGTGTACCGATCGATCGCGCCTCCGGACGGGTTCTCGCGGTTGCGGCGGTCGCTGCGACGGACCTGCCACCGTTCACAAGCTCGGCGATGGATGGATTCGCCGTTCGGGCCGCCGATGCCGGATCTGGGTCCCGCCTGCGTGTGGTCGACGAAGCCGCGGCAGGCTCGCCGGCCGCGGCCACCGTTTCGGAGGGCGCGGCCGTGCAGATCTCGACCGGCGGGGTCGTGCCCGCCGGCGCTGACGCCGTCGTACCGCAGGAGGACGTTTCGCACTCGGAGGACGAGATCGTTATCCGGTCACCACCGTCGGAGAGCGCGCATATTCGTCCGCGCGGGGCCGATGTGGCGGCGTCGGAGGTCGTCCTTCCAGCCGGCGCGCTTGTCGGTCCCGGTCAGGTCGGGGCTCTTGCGGCCGCTGGAGTCACCGAACTGCAATGCGCCAAGCGGCCCCGCGTGGGCATCGTGGTGACCGGCTCCGAACTACGCTCGCCTGGCGAACCGCTCGGCCCAGGCCAGCTCTACGAGTCGAACGGCCTGATGCTAGCCGCTCAGCTCGGGAGCGCCGGCGCCATCCCCGCTCAGCTAGGTGTCGTGCCCGATGACGCCGACGAGCACGTGCGCACGCTGGAGCGGGCGTTGCTCGGATTCGACATGGTGATCACGTCCGGCGGTGCCTCGGTCGGGCCGCACGATCTCGTCAGGGAGGCGCAGAGCCAACTCGGCGTGAGGGAGGTGTTCCAGGGTGTTGCAATCAAGCCTGGGAAGCCTGTCGGCTTCGGTGTCCGCAAGAAACACCACGTGTTCAACCTGCCCGGCAACCCAGTCTCGGCGCTCGTATGCTTCGAGCTCCTCGTCCGTCCCGCGATCGCCACGCTGCTTGGGATGGCCGAGACGCTTCCGCGATACGAGAGGGGAACACTTGTCGCTCCGGTCGCTCGCCTGGCGGCCCGCGACCATTTCGTTCGGGCGCAGACAGCCGGCGATGACGGGTCCCGCGAGCTCCGGGTTATCGGCTCACAGGAGTCGCACATGATCGTCGCCGCGGCGAGCGCGGATGCTCTCGTGCGGGTCGACCGGGGCGGTGGCACGATCCCCGCGGGCGCGAGCGTTCCCTTCCTCAGGCTAGGTTGACGTGCAGCGCCGATCGCGTCGTACGCGCATCGAGGACATCAACGGGTAGCGGTGCGTGTCGGGCTGGTCTCGGGCACGGAGCCGCGCGGACCCAGCCACGCAAGCGGCCCAGCCCGCCGTTTGCTCGGGCGATACGGTGCGTAGCGACCGAGCAGTACGACGCCGACCTGCATCGCACCGGCACACCAGATGGCTGCGAGCACCACGAGCGGCACCGAGATCGTCCCGGTCGAGACGAGCGTCAGGGCATACCAAAAGGCATCGATCCCGAGACCGAACCGCGTCATCAGCGAGACGAGGAACACGGCCGGGCCAACGAATCCGACGGCGTAGGTCGCGAGCTGGAGTGCCGCTGGTCGATCGCGTAGTTGGGGAAGCCAGAGCCAGGCGTGCAGGGAGGGCAAGACAAACAGGAGCGCGAACGGGTTGACGAGAGCGACGCCTAGTGCCACGCAGCACAGAGCGAGCATTGCAGCGGCATGGCCGGCCAGGGCCGTTGCCTCGTCGGTATTGCGGCGCCCTCGTATTTGCGGCCACGCGATGGCGTACCCCGCGGCACCCAGGACACCCAACGCGACGAGTGCAGTGACGTCCCAGGTCGTCGCTGCGGGCGAGTCCGGTGCGAGCGCTCGGCCGGCGGCTCCAGTCGGCAGAACGTCGAGGGCTGTCAGCAGATAGACGACGGCGACGAGCCACAGTGTGACGCCCATCCTCGACCGGAAGCTGCGCAATCCAGGGGTGATCCGGAGCCGCCTCCGCCGGCAGTGCGCGAGGAGGTCGACCGTCGCAACGAGCACGGGCAGCAACGCTGCCAGGAGCGTGAGCGCAACCGCCCAACCTCGGAGCGCTCGGCCTCCGAGGTAGACGTAGGCAGCGGTGCCGCTCGCGACATCGGCAGTGCCATCGAGGGTGCCCACCAGCGATTGCGCGGCCGTGCCGGCGCTGGTCAACGCATCGAGATCGAGCTGGCCAGGTGCGTCCGCGTCGGGTGCGAGCGGTCGCTCGTCACCGGTCGTGATCGTGACCGCCGAGATTCCCGCATCGACGAGGGGCGCCTCGTCGGTGAGCGTCACAGGTGCCGCCAGCTGCATGAGCTGCGTGAGCGGATCAGGGGCGCTCGCACGCTCGTCGATCGCATCAATGACGCGAGCATCCGCGGTCGCAACGAGGACTGGCGACGCAAAGGACTCGCCGTCTCCGCCAAACAGCAGTCGTGGCTTGCCGGCCTTTCCGAGCGTGTCGAGGTTCACGACGGCGAGTGCTCGTGTCGGCGAAAACGGGCTGTTCGGATCGCTACCGCTCGCAGCAAGTTGCAGAGCGCCAGCGTTGCCAGCTGACGCGCCATCCAGCGATACGAACACCAGCGTGTGGTCGAGCGCCGTGGTGCCAACCTGGCGCGCGATCTGCAGAAGAACCGCGGTACCTGTTGCGTTGTCGTTGGTACCCGGGGAGCGGCCGCTGTTGTCTCTATGGGCAACAACGACAATGGTCTTCGACGAACGGCCACGCTCCCGCGGCGGCAGTGTGCCGATCACGTTCACGAGTTCGGCCTGACCGCCTTCAGGGAGCTCGGCCTCGAACGCATCCTCGTCGACGACGAGTCCGGTCGACGCCATCTCGTCCGCTACCCAGGCCGCCGCCTCGCGGGAGCCGCGGCTACCGGGCGTGCGCTCGGGAAACAACGACGAGAATGTCTCGGCCTCCGCGAGCGCGGATGCGCCGTCGAAACTGGCGGGAAGGGCGGGCGTCGGCAAGGGAGTCGGCTCCGTGACGCCAAGCGCCAGGACGACCACTGGAATGAGGACGAACAGCCACGCGATCCGGTACAGACGACCGCTGATCGGCCGTGCGATCGAGCCTCGCCTGGCTGGGTGCGGTGGTGGAGCGACAGGGCCTGGCACGTGGGCGGCCATGCGAGCCGGGCTATAGTAGTGCCGATGGCCGGGTCACCGGGCGCGAGACGAGCGGCGCCGTGAGCGGGGCAACCATTCTGCTCGTCGACGACGAGGAGTCCGTGCAGCGGCTTTTGACGTTTCCTCTAGAGAAGGAGGGCTTTCGCGTGCTGCAGGCGCGCGACGGCGAAGAGGCACTCGAACGTTTCGGTCGCGAGACGGTTGACCTCGTGGTTCTCGATGTGATGCTGCCAAAGGTCGACGGCCTGGAGGTGTGCCGGCGGCTGCGCGCGGACAGCATCGTCCCGATCATCATGCTGACGGCCCGGGACGACGAGGTCGACAAGGTGCTCGGACTCGAGTTGGGCGCCGACGACTACATCACGAAGCCCTTTTCGATCCGCGAGTTCCGCAGTCGTGTGCGGGCGCTACTGCGACGAGCCCAGCTTTCGTCGACGCCACAGCAAAGCGACGAGGTGCTCGAGATCGACGGCCTTCGAATCGATGTTCCCCGCCGCACCGTCGACGTGCGGGAGGAGGAGGCGAGCCTCACCTACGCGGAATTCGAGATCCTCCGGGCGCTCGCCACCGACCCGGGCCGTGTCTTGACGCGACCGATGTTGCTCGAGGCGCTCTGGGGCAGCTCGAGCTATCGCGACCCGCGCACGATCGATGTGCACATCCGGCATCTTCGTGAGAAGCTCGAACGTGATCCGCGCGAGCCGGAGTACATCTTCACCGTACGCGGCGTTGGGTACCGGTTCCGCGAGCGAACTTCGTAGCTAGGCTAGGAACTGCGCTAGTTGCAGGATGTTTTACTGCAGGTGGTGCACACTGTGTTCGTGCATAACCGCCAAGGAGCCCGGCGACCGTGCGACGTCTGACGTACCTCCCGCTGGG
>JAUVPB010000109.1 GCA_030598925.1 Actinomycetes bacterium | reverse complement strand
GGCCTCGTGAGCCGCTCCGGCACGCTCACTTACCAGATCGGGAACGAGCTCACCCAGCTCGGTATCGGTCAGTCGACGATCGTCGGGATCGGCGGCGACCCCGTCGTTGGATCGTCGTTCATCGACGTGCTCGCGCTGTTCGACGCCGACCCCGAGACCGACCTGGCGATCATGGTCGGCGAGATCGGTGGCGACGAGGAGGAGAAGGCGGCGGCATTCATTGCCGAGGAGATGTCGACGCCGGTCGTCGCATACATCGCAGGGTTCTCGGCGCCGCCTGGCAAGACGATGGGCCACGCGGGCGCGATCATCTCGGGGAGCGCCGGCACAGCGCAGGCGAAGAAGGAAGCGCTCGAGGCGCATGGCATCCGGGTCGGCACGAACCCCACCGAGGCAGCGCAGTTCGTCGCCGAGGCCATGGCCGCGCGTACGTAGGTCCGTGTTCGACGCCACCGAATAGACTCGGAGTCATGTCGCCAATCGCGTTCGCCCGGGGTATTCCGTCCCCCGACATTCTTCCCATTGCGGAGCTTGCCGACTGCGCGAAGTACGTGATCGAGAATGACGGGACGACGGTCCTCAACTATGGGCATGCTTTCGGCTATCCGCCTCTGCGCGAGTGGCTCGCGGAGCAGCACGGAGTCACGCCGGACCGGGTCGCGCTCACTTTGGGTGCGCTCGGCGGCTTCAACGTGCTCGCGCGGGAGCTGTTCAGAGGCGACGTACCGTCACGCGAGGCCGTGGTCGAGGCTCCGACCTACGATCGGACGATTCTCGCCCTTCGTGGCGTGGGCGCCGAGCTGAGCGCTGTCGCCGTGAGCGAAGAGGGCCTCGACCTCGACGGCCTCGAGCGCGCGCTGTCGGTCGATCCGGCGCCGCGGCTGCTCTACGTGATCCCGACCTTTCAGAACCCATCCGGCCGGACGCTCTCCGAGGACGAGCGCCGCGCGGTTGTCGAGCTTGCCCAGGCCAGGGGCGTCACCGTGTTCGAGGACGACCCGTACCGGCTTGTCCGCTACGAGGGCGATGACGTACCGACGCTGTTCGAGCTCGCGGGGGGTGACGGCGTCATCTTCGCGTCCTCGTTCTCCAAGTCGGCGGCACCAGGTCTGCGCGTCGGCTACCTGATCGTTCCCGACGACGTCGTCGCGCCACTCCAGGACGCGCTCGCGACGATGTACATCTCGCCGCCGATGCTGCCGCAGGCGGCAATCTACGAGCTGATGCGGCGCGGGCTCTTCGAGCCGGCGCGCGAGCGCACTCGCGCCGAGCTAAAGGCGCGCCGCGACGCAATGTTCGAGGCGCTCGAGCGCGCGATGCCTGATGGCACGCGTTGGAGCCGTCCCCAGGGCGGTTACTTCCTCTGGCTTGACCTTCCCTCGGGTGTGAAGGTTCGCCCCCTGCTCGAACGCGCGAAGGAGGAGGACGTGACGTTCGTCAGCGGCACGGACTTCTTCATCGACGGCTCCGGCGACGAGGCGCTACGCCTCGCGTTCAGCTACCCGTCGGTGGCAGAGATCCACGAGGGCATCGATCGCCTCGGTCGCCTGGTCGGCGAAGCTCAGAGTTCTTAGGACTCGCTCGCCGCGAGCCGGAGCGGCGGCTGCCCGGCTATGACCTCGGCGTCACCGGTTCCAACGGCGCGCAGCGGTGGCCCGGTATCGGTGCTGGCGGGCGAGCAGTGTCTGAAGGTGGGGCATGGGCCGTCGTCCAGGGCACAGAGGAACTCCTGCCTGAAGTAGCAGTCGTCGCACGTCGCGCCTGCCTCGACCGTTGCCGCGATTGCCGCAATCTTCACCGTTACTCCGCCTTTCATCATCGTGCTCCCCGAACGCCGCGGTGATCCTAGTGCGCGGCCGGCCTCCTGTGGCCGTTGCCAGAAGAGAGAAAGCCGCTCTGAGCGGAGATTTCGCTGAGACTGCCCTACTGCGACCGCTGTATTGCAATTGGCGGCCGCGACGTACTTCACTCAGTAGACGCTGGGCCGGCGCGACGTAGGACCCGCCCGGGCTCACACGGTCAGCGAGACCTGTTCGGGCGATCCGGCTCGAGCGAGCTACCGGTCGAGGTCGCCGAGGGCGAGGGCACTCACGGGCGCACCCGTGATCGCTTCGATCGCGTCGTCGAAGCTCTCAACGGCGACGACATTGACACCCGTCGCGTGGGCGCGCGCGACATCGGCGTTCGCCTCCGGCACGATGAAGAAGTCGGCGTCGAGCTCGCGCGCGCTGACGGCTTTCTGCTTCACTCCGCCAACCGGGAGCACGGCACCGTCGAGCGAGAGCTCGCCAGTCACGACGATCGTCCTGCCCGAGTCGAGATCGTCGTCTCCGAGCTCGTCAACGATGTCGAGCGCAAAGGCCAGGCCTGCAGACGGCCCACCGACATTGCCCGTGTCGATCTCGATATCGACCGGCAGGTCGATCGAGGCGGCCTGCCGTATCTGGATGCCGATCCGCGCTCGTTCAGGGTCGTCCGCGTCGGCCGAGGTCTCGATCGAGACCTCCTCGGAGCCCTCTGAGCGTTGGATCTCGAGGCCCACGATGTCGCCCGGTGTGACGTCCGCGAGCGCGTCCGCGAGATCGCCGGTCGTCGCGACGCTGGCCCCCTGCGCCGCGATGATCACATCACCAGGCTGGAGGATGCCGTTGGCGCCACTATCGGGCTGTACGAGGTCGACCTGCACACCTGCCGGCTCCGCGTCTACGTCGTAGCCAAGCGCGCGCAGACCGACCGCGGCGCTGATCTCCTGCGACGTTGCCATCTGCACGGTCGAGCGCCGGTCGCGCTGCTCGTCGCTGAGACCTTGCGGGTTGAGCCGATCGCCGTCGATCAGAGTCGCGTCGTCATTGAGCCCTGGAAACATCCGCTCGAACAGCGAGGCACGCTTCACGAGGATGTCGACCATGTAGATCCCGCCCGTCTCTGGCGGCGCCTGCTCGTCCGGGACGATCACCAGTGGCGCCACGTGCCGGGCCTTGTTGGGCAGGAACACGAAATCGTCCGACGGCGTCAGCCACAGCACCGCGAACACGACGCCGAGGAAGATCAGCGAGAGGACGAAGCCACGCTTCCACGTCAGCAGCTTCTTGCGTTGCTTCATGTGATCCGATCGTAGCCTTCGCCGCTCGTGGCGCGGGTTGATCGCGCGCAAGGACGTGTTGAGACTCCGTTAAGTGCGGTA
This sequence comes from Actinomycetes bacterium, assembly GCA_030598925.1. GTDB lineage: Bacteria > Actinomycetota > Thermoleophilia > Gaiellales > Gaiellaceae > JAUVPB01. Next base: position 5,841 of record JAUVPB010000109.1, on the reverse strand, counting down.
GACGCGCGCGCCTTCGTGCCCGCGCGTCGTTCTACGAGAGGACTGCGACCACCTCGCGGACAGCTGCGGCGGACACGTCGAGCTCCGACCGCTCATCGCTCGTGAGCTCGAGCTCGACGATCTCCTCGACCCCGCCCGCTCCAAGCGTCGCCGGGACACCCATGTAGAGGCCGTCGATGCCGTACTCTCCTTCGAGGTATGCCGTACACGGCAGCACGCGTTTCTGGTCGAGGACGATCGACGCCACCATCTCGGCCACGGCAGCGCCTGGCGCGTACCAGGCGGAGGTGCCGAGCAGGTTGACGATCTCGCCACCGCCCTTTCGCGTGCGCTCGACCATCGAGTAGATCCGCTCCTGCGTGACGAGTCGGCTCAGCGGCACGCCTCCCACAGTCGTGGCCGAGACGATGGGGACCATCTGATCGCCGTGGCCACCCAGCACGAGCGCCTGAATGTCGCGGACCGACGCACCGGTCTCGAACGAGATGAACGTGCGAAAGCGCGCGGTGTCGAGCACACCGGCCATCCCTACGACGCGCTCCTTCGGAAAGCCTGAGGCGCTCTTTGCCACGTGACACATCGCATCGAGCGGGTTGGTGACCGGAACGATGATCGCGTCAGGCGACTGAGCGATCGCGGCACCCGTCACCGCTTGAACGATCGCCTCGTTCGTCGCGACGAGATCGTCCCTGCTCATTCCGGGCGCGCGCGGCTTGCCCGACGTGACCACGATCACATCGGACCCGGCCGACTCCTCGTAGCCGTTCGAGCCCGTGATCTTGGCCTCGTAGCCGAGCACAGGTCCGGATTCGTTCATGTCCAGCGCTTTTCCCTGCGGGAGGTTCTCGACGATGTCGATCAGGACGACGTCGGCATAGTCGCCGCGGGCGACCTCCTGTGCTGCTGTTGCGCCGACGTTGCCGGCTCCGATGATCGTGACTTTTGCTCTCACGTGGCACTCCTAGGCCTGCAGGTTTCGACGTATGCGCCCGCACGACGATCGCTCCACACACCAGCGACCCGCCGTTGTTGCACCCGCGGACGGAGCCCGAGAAGGGCCGAGAGATTGTATATAGGGCAGGCACATCGCCCATGCGGTACCGTCCCGTCGGACATGGAAGGAGGCGCGTGAGCGAGGTCAAGTCAGGTCTCGAAGGAGTCGTTGCGTTCGAGACGCAGATCGCCGAACCGGACCGCGAAGGCGGGTCACTCCGGTACCGCGGCGTCGACATCGAGGAGCTCGTGGGCGAGGTGCCTTTCGAGGCTGTCTGGGGGCTCCTCGTGGACGAATCCTTCGAACCGGGTCTGCCCCCGCCACAGCCGTTCGAGCTCAAGAGCGCGTCGGGAAAAGCAATGTCGGATCTTCAGAGCGCCACAGCCCAACTCTCCGCGCTCTGGGACCTCGGACAGGTCATCGATATCAGCGACGAGCAAGCACGTGAAGATCTGCGACGCGTTTCGGCAACGATGCTCTCGATCGTCGCGCAGTCGGCGCGATTCGCTGACGGCGAATCGACGCCCGTGCCAGAGTCGACCGTTCGCGAGGGCGGCAGCGCAGCCGAGCGCTTCCTGCTCGAGTGGCGCGGCGAGGCCGATCCCAAGCACGCGGCAGCAATCGATACGTACTGGATCTGTACGGCCGAGCACGGGATGAACGCCTCGACGTTCACCGGGCGTGTCGTCACCTCGACAGGCGCAGACTGCGCGGCAGCGCTCTCCGCCGCGGTGGGCGCTTTGTCAGGCCCTCTCCACGGGGGTGCGCCGGCTCGTGTGCTGCCGCTACTCGATGGCGCTGCGGCCTCCGACGACGTCGGCGACTACGTCAAGAACCTGCTCGACTCGGGCGAGCGACTCATGGGCTTCGGCCACCGCGTCTACCGCGCCGAGGATCCGCGGGCGCGCCTGCTTCGGCGGACGGCGAAGGACCTAGGCTCTCCGCGCTTCGAGATCGCCGAGGAGCTGGAGACCGTTGCTCTCGCCGAGCTCCAGGCTCGCAAGCCGGATCGCGTGCTCGCCACGAACGTCGAGTACTGGTCGGCCGTCGTGCTCGACGTCGCCGACATTCCAGGTCCACTCGCTCCGGCGATGTTCGCGTGCTCACGAACTGGCGGCTGGTCCGCTCATATTCTCGAGCAGAAGCGTGAGGGCAAGCTGATTCGACCCTCGGCCAAGTACGTCGGCCCCGGCCCGCGCCCAATCGACGCCGTCTAGTTGGCCGTAGACTTTGCAGGGCTCGTCGAGCGGGCGAGCGAGACGACCGACGAGCGGGAGCTCGCGGAGCTGCGGGCGATTGCGGACGAGGAAGTCGAGGCCGCGGTCAGGAGCGACGACTTCAGGATGCGCGCGCTCGGCTATCGCGCTCTCGGGCTGTTGCGCTTCCGGCAGAAGACGGAGCTGCTCGCACGTGGGCTCGAGGACCCGAGCCCGGCCTGCCGTGGCGCGGCCCTGATCTCGCTCGAGCTCCTGTCTCGAGATCATCCGCGAGAGGTGAACGCCGTTCGGCCGCTCCTTCATACGCTGGCGAACGCTGACGACAACGCGACCGTGAGACGGCTCGCCCTCTTCTGTTTGAAGAACGGCTCCGCGAGTCGCGACACGCTCGTTCTGCTCGAGCACATTGCGTCTGACGACGAGGACCCCGAGCTGGCGGCGGTCGCGGGTCGCGTGGTGAGCGCGTTGAAGAAACGCGCGCGCGAAGCCGAGAGCCGGGGCTCACGCAAGAGCAACTAGCGGCGCTGCGGCGAGGCGCCGCGTAGCGTCTCCGAAGCCATCCGTGCGCGGGTACGCGCCTTGGACGCGAGCTTCGCGACGGTGCTGCGGCGGCGCGTGATGATGCGTCCGGCGCGGAGTCGCTCGGGGAGTGTCTCGGGCGAGAGGACGCCGGGCGGCACCGCGCACACGCATGTTCCGATGTCGCCCGGCTCATGTGCGTCGCTGCCCGCGGCCAGCGGCAGGTCGTGCTCGAGCGCCCACTCGCGGGCGTTGCGGTTCGATCGCCGCGTGAACGGGCCGCCGTTCGTCCCCTCGACGATGTCGACGAGCCCGGCGCTGGCGAGCAGCTCGCGCCCGTGCGCCGCCAGTGGGTTGCGCACGAGCCGGTAGAACGGGTGCGGCAGGTACACGAGCCCGCCCTGGGCCCGGATCGTCCGCGCCGTCTCTTCGATTGGCCAATCCCATTCGAGCTCGTCCGTCAGGAACAGCCCGATCAGCTCACCCTCGTTGGTATCGACCTCTTGCCCGACGATCACCGGGAAGCTCGCGGTGCTCGCTAGTTCGCGAGCGCCATCGATGCGATTGTGCTCGGTGATCGCGAGCACGTCGAAGCGGCCGGCTGCGTACGCCCGTTCGTAGTCCTCGACTCGATTCCGCGAGTCGTAGGAGCGGTGCGTGTGGTTGTGCAGGTCGAGGAGCTCCCAGCCCTCGGGGGTGTTCATCAGCGGCTGCGTGCGGGACCGTCTGGCGACGGGTTGCGGGCGTGGGGGTGTGCTTCGAAGTACGTGTCGCGCCGGCGTCGATCGGAAACGTGCGTGTAGAGCTCGGTCGTCGAGAGATCAGCGTGTCCGAGCATCTCCTGGACGCTCCGGAGGTCGGCCCCTCCCTCGAGCAGGTGAGTTGCGAACGAGTGGCGTAACAGGTGCGGGTGCACGCGCGTCGGATCGAGACTCGCCTTCTCGGCGAGCTTGCGCAGGATGAGGAACGCTCCGGCGCGCGTGAGGCCGCCGCCGCGAGCGTTGAGAAACAGCTCAGGCCTGTGGCGACGGTCGAGAAACGGCCGGCCCCTCGCCAGATAGCGCCGTACGGCCTCAACGCCTTCACGCCCGAGCGGAACGATCCGTTCCTTGTCTCCCTTGCCGATGCAGCGGACGACGCCCGCATCGAGATCGGCGCCGCCTCGCTCCAGCGCCACGGCTTCGCTGACGCGCAGGCCCGCTCCGTACAGCAGCTCGACGAGGGCGCGATCCCTGAGCGCCCGTGGTGTCACCCCGTTCGCGGCGTCGCACAGACGCTCGATCTCCCATGGCGACAGTGTTCTCGGAAGCTTCCGTGGGCGCTTCGGCGGTGTCAGCTCGCTTGCCGGATTGTCGTCGCGCTCGCCCAGCAACACGAGGTGCTTGTAGAAGCTTCGCGTCGCCGCTAGCCGGCGCGCGATCGACGACGGGGCGAGCTCGCGTGAGCGCAGGTCCGCAAGCCAGCCTTCGAGCTCGAGGACGGTTGCCGTCGAGGCGGCGCCGTCGAGGAACGCCACGAGGTCAGCAAGGTCCCTGGTGTACGCGTCGACGGTCCCCGGCGCGCGCTGCGTGGCTAGCAGCAGTAGAAACCGTTCGACCGCTGGATCAGAGGCAGTCATCGTGCACGGGGATGGGCGAGGTGGTAGACGCGCTTGAGGCGCCGCGCGTCGACGTGGCTGTATGTCTGCGTGGTCGACAGCGATGCGTGCCCGAGCAGCTCCTGAATGGTTCGAAGATCGGCGCCCCCCTCGAGCAGGTGGGTGGCGAACGCGTGCCGCAGGCGGTGAGGATTCGCGACGAGTCGGCGAAGCGTGGACGTGTCGAGCCGGCGCCCGCGATGCGAGAGGAACAGCGTGTCGTCGGCCCCTCGTGCCAGCGCCGGTCGGGCGAGCTGGAGGTACCGACGGAGCCAGACGTCGGCCTCATCGCCAAGCGGTACCACCCGTTCCTTGTCGCCCTTGCCGGTGACGTGGACGGCTCGCTGCTCCAGGTCGATATCGCTGAGGCGGAGCCGCACGACCTCGTGCGTTCGCAGTCCGGCCGAGTACACGAGCTCGAACAGCGCCCGGTTGCGCACCGAGAGCGGGTCGTCGCCGGCGAACTGCCCGAGCAGCTCCTCCACGTCGCCGAGCTTCGGCGCGTTGGGCAGTCGCCTGCGCCGCCGGTTCTGCAGGGGCAGATCCGGCACTCGGCTCGGGCCGAGCGCACTGCGTAGCAGAGAGCGGATCGCGGCGAGCTTGCGGGCGAGCGTCCCCGGGGCGAGGCGCTCGCGGCCGGGGCGCGCACGGCCTAGGTGGCGCGTGTAGTCGGCGAGCACCCGAGCGTCGACCGCGTCCAGCGTGGTGCCGCGGCGTTCGAGCCAGCGCGAGAACTCCTCCAGATCGGCGCGGTAGCTCCGTTGCGTGCTCGCCGCCAGCCGAGGGCTCTGGAGGAAGCGCTCGATTGCCGCGCGCGTCTCCACGATCCATCGTTTCGGCGTGGCCGCGTCGCGTCCTGCGCTCGCGTGCCGACTCCATGACGCCGGAGCGAGCGAGAACCGCCGCCAACCCGAGTGGCTACGCGCCTACAGTGCGCCCGTGCGTTTCATTCGCTTCACGGGTGCGCTCAGCCTCTGCGATCTGATGTTGGCAACCTGGGACGTCGAGCCGCGGCAGGTGAGGCACGCCTTGCCGGCGGGTTTCGAGCCGATCTCGGACCGTGGCCGGTCATTCGTCTCCGTCGTCGGCTTCTGCGCAACGAATGTGCGACTCGGGCGGCTATCCGTCCCGTCTTACTCGGGCGTGAACGTTCGCACCTACGTCAGAGACCGGGGCGGTGCTCCCGCGATATTCGTGCTTCAGAGTCGCGTCACGCCTCCGGGCATGGGCGCACTCCTGCTGGGAGTGCCCGTTCGGACCACTGTGATCAAGGTCCGCCGCGGCGTGGTCAGCGCAGCCGGAATGGGCGTGTCGGCGCAGTACGAGATCCAAGACGGGCCGCCCGAGCTGCCCCCGGTCGAGCCGGCGATCGGAGAGTTCGACCTCGCTTACTGGAAGGCGGCGGGGGTCAGGCGCCTGGCCACGAGGCATCAGCCCAGCGGCTGGCAGAAGGCGGAGCTTCGGGAGGCTTCACG
>JAUVPB010000116.1 GCA_030598925.1 Actinomycetes bacterium | reverse complement strand
TTCCCCTCTGGGCTCGTCACGCGGCTGTCGAAGAGCACGGCGTACGTGGACACGTCTGCGTAGTCCTTGCCCCAACCGGGCCGCGAGGACAGCGGGGTGTTGTTCTCGACGGTCTGGAGCGGCGTGTAGGCGTCATCGAGCTGGCGTGTGGTGAGCTCGATACCGATCTTCGCCAGCGACTCCTCGATCACGGCGACCATCCCGTTGTCGATGTTTCGCGTGCCTGCGAGGTGGAAGACATCGGAACACTCCGGCGCATCGCAGAGCCCGTCGCCATCCGTGTCGTACTTCGATTGCGCCATCGCGGCCTTGGCGGCCTCCTCGTCACCCTGGAAGCCGTCGCTCGGATACGGGTCGTAGTCGCGCAACGTCTCGTTCAGCATCGAGTTCGGGACGACGTGCGTCGCGATCTCGCCCTTCGTGTCTCCACCCCATACGCGCAGGAGACCGGCTTTGTTCATGACGAGGTTGATTGCCTTACGGACGTTGATGTCGTCGAGGGGCGGTTGGGTGAGGTTCAGGGTGATGTACCAGGTGCGGTCGCCGGCCTGGATCTGCAGGCGGTCGCTGCCACTATCGACGTAGTCCTTGAGGACTGGGCCAGTTGGACCCGCGACCTCGCCTTCGAGCTCGCCCTTGGCGATCTTGGCGAAGATGTCTTCCGTGTTGGTGTTGACTTCCCAGACGAAACTGTCCGGTAGGTTCTCGCGAGCGTCGAGTCGGTCCGTCGCCGGATCGTAGTCCGGGTTTCTAACGACCTCCAGTCGCGCGTTGGGGTCGAAGCCCGAGAGCGCGCTGACCGTGTCGCAGCTCGATGCATCCTGCTCGTCGGAGCCGACGATCATGTACGGGCCAGATGAAACGAGGTACTGACCGTACTCGCCTGACTGCGTGAAGCAGCTGCCGACTTCGCGAGGGATCGGTCCGGCTGCCGGCATGGCGAGGCGGAACAGGAAGTCGCCAGTTGGCTGCGTGAGCGTGAACACGATCGTCTTGTCGTCGGGCGTTTCGATGCCCGTGATCGTGTCGGCCTCCTCCAGGAGGAACGCGTCGAGTCCTTCGATCACGTCGTAGTAGAAGCCGTACTGGGCCACCACGCTCTGTGTCGCGATCCGCTCGAACGCGAAGCGAACGTCGTCGGACGTGATCGGCCGGCTGAGTGGCGGACCGAACATCACGCCGTCCTTCAGCGTGAACGTGTAGGTCAGGCCGTCGTCGGAGACCTCTGGCATCTCCGCGAGGTCGTCGACGACCTCGTTGCCTTCGGCGCCGGCAACGTGCTTGTAGCCAACGAGCGTGCGGGTGAGAAGGTTGGACATGATGCCCATCGCCTCGCCGAGATACTCGCCGGTCGGATCGAAGCCGCTGGTGAAGTCGAACGACTGCTCCCAGCCGATCCGGATCACACCGCCGCTCGGTGCGGAGGTTTCGGCGGGCGGTTCCGGCTCTGCTGGTGGCTCGGCCGGCGCTGCCGGTTCCTCGGCCGGCGCTGCCGGCTCTTCGGCCGGCGCTGCTGGTTCTTCTGCGGGTGGCTCCTCGGCCGGCGCCGGCGGCTCAGCGGCCGGCGCGGGCTCCTCCGCTGTAGGCGTTGCGGCCTCATCGTCGCCGCCGCAAGCGGCGACCAGAAGGACGACGCCGAGAACAGCGGCGAGCGCGAGCAATAGTGATCGGTGTCTCAAGGTGCCCCCCTTTAGAGCATGTTCATCTAGCTTGTCGGCACGAAAGCGCTGCTTCCCAAGCCTTTCTTCTCTTCGCTAGTAGAGACTGGATCCGTTGCCCGGAGTTAGCGAGCGGGCGCAGAACTCCTGCTCCGGGGCCGTCGCGCGCTCCGCTTATCGATCTGTCCGTGGGTCGAGCGCGTCGCGTAGACCGTCGCCGACCAGATTGAAGGCCAGGGTCGTAGCGAGTAGGAATACGCCAGGGAAGACCATGATCCACCAGGCGTCCTGGAAGAGACCGGCCGCCTCACGCAGCATCTGACCCCAGGACGGCGCCTGAGATGGCGGAACACCCACGCCGAGAAACGAGAGCGCCGCTTCGAACAGGATCGCTTGCGGAATCAGCAGCGTGGCGAACACGATGACGGGGGCGACAAGGTTTGGCAGGATCTCGCTGAGGACGATGCGAAGGTCGCTCGCGCCGAGAACTCGCGCAGCCGAGACAAATTCACGCTCTCGCAATGACAGCGTTTCGGCTCTCACGATCCGGGTTACAGCCGGCCAGGTGAAGATCGCGATTACGAAGACGACGAATGGGATGCCGGGTTCGACGAGCCCGCCGAGGCACCCCTCCTTCGTGGTGTTACACGCTGCTGCCACGCCAAGCGCAAAGAGCAAGTAGGGGATCGACAGCAGAACGTCTGTGATCCTCGAGATCACGGTGTCGGCGAACCGGCCGTAGTAGCCGGCAAGCAGGCCCAGGACGGTTCCAATGACGACGGCGACGCCTGTCGCCACCCCCGCGATCAGCAACGACGTGCGAGCGCCATACAGGACCCGCACAAACAGGTCTCGGCCGACGCTGTCCGCGCCGAAGAAGAACTCTGCGTTCGGGCCGAGAGGCAACCCGAACTCGTCCGTCATCGCAAGTTGGAACAGCTCCTTGGGTCCGTGGCCCGCCAGATACCTCGAGATGACGCCTGCGAATATGGCGATCAGGCCGAGCAGTATGAGAACGCCGAGCCCCACGAGGGCCGCCCGGTCATCGCGGAACCGCATCCAGACAAGTTGACGGGGAGACCGCCCTGCGACGGCGGCCGGATCGTCGCCGCCTAGGCTCGAGTCACGGATATGGGGTGAGACTGTGCTCATGCCTCGCTCGACTGTACCGACTGAAATCGGCAGCTCTGGCCCGCGCCGTGAGAGGACGCAAGCGTCGGTCGAGCAGCAGGCAGCCGAGCGAGGGGGCTACTGCGTCAGCGCGTCGGCGCCGGCGACCACTTCGAGAATCTCCTGCGTGATCTCCGCCTGCCGGGCTCTGTTCATGTCGAGCGTCAGGGTGTCGATAAGCTCACCGGCGTTCTGCGAGGCGTTGCGCATCGCCGTCATACGAGCGCCGTGCTCAGACGCCGTTGACTCAAGGAGCGCACGGTAGATCGACGTCTCGATGTACGCCGGAAGCAGGCGCGCGAGGATCTGCTCGGGCTCCGGCTCGTAGATGGTGTCACCCTCGAGTGCGATCTGCTGGGGCGTCTTCTCTTCTTCGTCCTCGATCGCAGTCCGCGGGATCGGCAGAAGATCCATTGCTTCGACCTCCTGCGTGAGCGGCGAGATGTAGTGGTTGAAGACCATGATGACCCGGTCGACGTCGCTACTACTGAACCGCTCGACCACGCGATGGCCGATCTCGGACGCGTGACCGTACTCGGGGCGGTCGGTTAACCCCGACCACTCGCGGTCGATCTCGTACCGTCTGAAGACAAGCGTCGAGCGGCCCTTCTTACCCACGACGAGCCACTCCACGTTGAGTCCGTCGTTTCGCAGCTCTGTCTCAATCGCGAATGCCCGGCGGAGGATCTGGGCGTTGAACGGACCCGCGAGTCCGCGGTCGCCAGTCAGGATGAGCAGCGCAACGGTCTTCGGATTCTCGCGCACCTCGAGGAGTGGCAGCCGCACCGACGAGCCGGACGCGCGGGCTGTCCCGATCATCAGCTCGCGCATTCGGTCCGCGTAGGGACGCATAGCGGAGATCCGCGCCTCCGCGCGACGGAGGCGTGCTCCCGCGACGAGCTCCATCGCCTTGGTGATCTTCCGCGTATTACGAACCGACCGAAGCCGTCGTTTGATGTCCTGAACGCTGGCCACTCGTTATGCCTCTCTTCGGGATGTGCCGCCGCGCACGGTCACTCGGCTGCGGCCTCAGCGGGCACCGGCGGCCGATCGCTGTCGGCGACCCGGAACCGTTCGACAACCGTCTCGATCTGCGCTCGCAGCGCGGTGTCGAGGTCGTCGGTGAGGTCCTTCTGATCGCGGAGGCCGGCGTAGATCGTGCCCTCCGTTCGCAAGCTCTCCCTCAACGCTTCCTGGAAACGCGGAATATCTTCAACCGGCACCTCGTCGAGGTAGCCGTGAATGCCCGCGAACGTGGCCGCGACCTGCTCCTCCATCGGCCACGGCTGATACTGCCCCTGGTTGAGCGTGGCGACCATGCGCTCTCCGCGCCCGAGCGTTTGCTGCGTCTGCGCATCGAGTTCGGAGCCGAACTGCGCGAACGCTTCGAGCTCGCGGTACTGCGCGAGGTCGAGCCGCAGGCGACCGGACACCTTCTTCATTGCCTTGGTCTGCGCGTTACCACCGACTCGGGAGACAGAAATACCGACGTTGATCGCGGGCCGCACACCCGAGTAGAACAGGTCTGACTCGAGGAAGATCTGCCCGTCGGTGATCGAGATGACGTTTGTGGGGATGTAGGCCGACACGTCGCCCGCCTGCGTCTCGATGATCGGCAGCGCCGTGAGCGAGCCTCCTCCCATATCGTCGCTCAGCTTGCACGCGCGCTCGAGCAACCTTGAGTGCAGGTAGAAGACGTCGCCGGGAAACGCCTCGCGACCCGGCGGCCGACGGAGAAGCAGCGACATCTGCCGGTAGGCATCGGCGTGCTTCGAGAGGTCGTCGTACATCACGAGTGCGTGCCGATCCGAGTAACAGAAGTACTCGCCCATCGCACAGCCTGCGAACGGCGCCATCCACTTGATCGGAGCGGCTTCGGCCGCGGAGGCGGTCACGATGATCGTGTAGTCCATCGCACCCGCTTCCTTGAGCTTCTCGTGCACCTGCGCGACGCTCGATGCCTTCTGCCCGATCGCGACGTAAACGCAGACAACGTCGCCGCCCTTCTGGTTGATGATCGTGTCGAGCAAGATCGCCGTCTTGCCTGTTGAGCGGTCGCCAATGACGAGCTCGCGCTGACCGCGTCCGATCGGAATCATCGAGTCGATCGCCTTGAGTCCGGTCTGGAGTGGCTCGACCACCGGCTGGCGATGGACGACGCCAGGCGCCTTGAACTCCAGCGGCCGCCGCTCGTCGCTCGCGATCGGTCCGCCGCCGTCGAGCGGCTGACCCAGTGGGTCGACGATGCGCCCGACGAGCGCTTCGCCCACGGGGACGCTTGCAACGCGTCCCGTCCGCTTCACGACTTGGCCTTCCTTGACCTTGGCCCAGTCGCCGAACAGTGCGGCCCCGACGTTGTCTTCTTCAAGGTTGAGCGCGAGGCCCGTGACGCCGTGCTCGAACTCGAGCATCTCCATCGCGGCGCAATTCTCGAGCCCGTACACCCGTGCGATGCCGTCACCGATTTCCAGCACGGTGCCGACCTCAGCGAGGTTGGTCTCGACCTCGAACTCCTCGATGCGCTGCTTGAGAATCGCGGTGATCTCTTCAGGGCGTAGCTTCACTGTTGCTCCTTCACGGTTAGCGGCTCACGAGCTCCGCACGGAGTTCGTCGAGTCGGCCTCGAACGCTCGCGTCGACGAGAATCGACCCGGCGCGCAGCACCAGACCGCCGATGAGGTCGGGGTCGACGGTACGGGTGGCATCGATCTTGTGTCCGGACGTCTGTTCGATCTGTTCCAGGATCTCGGCGGCATCGGCGTCGGACAATTCCTGAGCCGTTGTCAGTTCGACTCGGATAATCCGCTCCTCGAGCGCAACAAGCCGTTGAAACTCGCGGTAGACCTCGTCGAGCTCTCCTACGCGACCTTTCTCAGTCACAAGCAGAACGAAGTTACGGAACGTGGGATCGGCATTAGCCAGCGCAGCGGAAAGTGCCGCTTGCTTTGCACGCGCATCCACCTGAGGGTTTTGCAGCAGATTGCGAAGCTCCGCGGACTTCTCAACGGCCTCGACGAAGTCGGCGAACTCTTCGCCCACGACCGCCAACGTCCCCTTGTCCTTGGCCGCGCCGAACACGGCGCTGGCGTACGTACGGTGGGCGACAGCCACGTCAGCCTGCGCTGCTTCGAGTGAGGAGCTGCACGCCTGATCCGTCCCTAGTTAGACCGAGCGATCTGGTCGAAGTCGATCTCGTCGACAGCCTCGTCGATGAGTCGACGCTGGTCGTCGGCGTCGAGCGTCTTGCCGGTGACCTTCTCGGCCGCAATGAGGGTCAGCTCTACCACCTCGCGCCGCACCTGCTCGAGGAGCTTGCGATTCTCGGCTTCGATCGTCTTTGCGTTCTCCTCGAGCCGGCGTTCGAGATCGGCGCTCGCCTCGGCCTTGACCCGATCACGCTGAGCGTCGCCCTGGCGTCTGGCCTCGGCGAGCACCTCGTTTGCCTGCGAGCGCGCGTCTGCGATCAGCTGCCGGTGCTCCTCGAGGAGCGCCCGCGCCTCTGTGCGTGCATTGTCTGCCTCGTCGAGGGCCTCGGCGATCCGGTCCCGTCGCTGTTCGATCATGCCGCTGATTCGGCCGAACGCCACCTTTTTCAGGATGAAGAACGTGATCAGAAAGACCACGGCCGTCCAGACCATCAGTCCGGGAACAACCTTGATCAGCTCACTCCCAGTATCTTCGCTGACCGTCTCCTGGGCGAGAACCGTTGCGCTGAGCAGTGCGTCTTTCATTGGCTACGCAAGCACGAAGGCGAGCAGGCCACCAAGGAGTCCGTAGAACACCACGGCCTCTGTGAGGGCGAACCCAAGCCACTGAATGCCGGTGAGCTCGCTCCGGAGCTCCGGTTGTCGGGCGACGGCTTGGATCATCGAGCCGAAGATGTACCCGATGCCGATGCCGGCGCCAGCTGCGCCGAGCCCGACACCGAGGCCGAATGCTATTGCGATGCCAAGGCTCTTGAGGTCCTCGCTCTTGAGCGTGACCTCCGTCGTCTGAGCCAACACGGTTGTCAGGGTTGACAAGTCTTCTCCTCCTCCGTACTCGTTAGTGATCCGGTTCGATTGCGCCGCCGAGGTAGATCGCGGTCAGCAGTGCAAAGACAAATGCCTGAATGGTGACCACGATGGCCACCTCGAAGATGTAGATGATCGTGCCGACCGGTATCGCGATGATCACGAGCGCGATCGACTCGAAAATGAAGATGAGCCCGATGAATACCAGGATCAACATGTGTCCCGCCAGCATGTTGGCGAAGAGTCGTACTGAGAGCGAGATGAGCCGCATGAACTGGGAGATGATCTCGAGCCCGAAGATCGGCCCGACGAGAGCTGTTGGAACACCGGCCGGGATCCAGCTCTTCAGATACTTGATTGGCCCGTTGTATCGAATACCCTCCGCGTGAGTCCCGACAAACGTGAGCAGCGCCAGCGACAGCGTGACACTGAGGTTTGCCGTTGCCGCGTAGATACCCCAGGTCGGAAGCTTGACGCCGGCGATGTAGAAGTGCTCGTCGGAGATCGGTAATGGGATGAAGCCGATGATGTTGACGACCCAGATGAACAGGAAGAGCGCGGCGATATATGGGAACCAGGTCCTGATCGCACGCTTGTGAGGCAGGCTCGACTCGGCCATCTGCGTATAGACCAGTTCGTAGACGGCTTCGCCCGCGGTCTGGCGCTTGCTCGGTCGTAGCGACAGACCGAAACGCATCAACCAGATCCCGAGGATCACCGTGACGGCCGCTCCGACCAGCAGGTAGACAACAGCCTTGTTGACCGACAAGTCGATGAAACCGAAGTCGAGATCGATCCAGGGATGGAGTACGAACTCTTCCTGCGGTTCGAAGTCGCCGTCACCGGCTGCGAGGACGGCGCTCATTGTTTCGACTCGCCCGAGAAGTACATCGAGATGCCAAGCGCCAGCTCGGCGCTAAAGGCGACTGCGTACACGAGCGCCGCGGCGAGCGCGAGGTTTGGGTCGAAGCTCGCGACGACGATCAGAGTCATCATGAGGACGATCCCCCGGCCGAACATTCCGAAGGCGACAATGCCGGAGCCTCGGATGGTGGGCGAGCCGATGCCGGCCTTGTTCAGGATCAGGCCAAACGCCTGAGCGGCGGCCCAGAGCGCGGCGCCGAGTGCCCAGCCCTCGATGCGCCAGTCTGCGATCAGAAAGATCGGCAGTGCGGCGACGACGACGAGCGCCCCGAGAGCGACCGGCATGCGACGATCGTGCATGGGCCGCGGTGTCAGGAACGCCATGCTCACGCGCCGTCCCGATACCGGTAGATGATCGCGGCGATGCTGGCTGGCACGCCGATCATCGCTCCGGCCACGACTCCGTACGCAACGGAGCCAGCGGCGGCGCCGATGGCTGCTCCGACGCCGATGCAGAGGAGCACGACGGTTGCGAGAAGAGCCCCCGCGCCGAGCGGGTCGAATTCGGAGCGTTGAGACACCTCTAGCGCATCGGTCATCGAGCCCGCGGCAGCTTACCAGTAGCGCGAGACTTCGTGACAACGCAAAACGCCCTCGCGTCTGCGAAATTGTGGTTCATGTAGGCGACTTTGTAGCACCCGACGTGACGGATACGTGCGCCCTGCTCCACCCGTCACGCGCTGCGCTTCAGCCGGCGCCGCTCAGACTC
>JAUVPB010000153.1 GCA_030598925.1 Actinomycetes bacterium | reverse complement strand
GAGCGTGGTGAGCATGCGCCGGCTCCGGTACGGCACCTCGGCCTCCGGCAACGCTCGGCCCGCCGCCGGAATGACGGCCAGGCTCTCGACGATGCGGGCGAGCCCACGCAGCAGCGGCGATTGGACCCCCGGCAACACGACCGGCTTCTTGCCCGACGCCACCTGCAGCTGACCCTGCTCGTCACGCACGGCACAGGCCCAGTGGTCGGGGCTATGGACGAGGACGCCGTTGCCGAGCGCCATCCCGCCGACGCGAGGCTTAGACACGCGATCTCAGGTCGAGTCGGCGCCGCACCACGATCAGGCAGTATCCCGAGTTGCTCCGCAACACCCTGGAGGCAGCATACTTGCGGCGTGGACGACCTCTTCGCTGACGCGGCCGACACCCACCTGCAACGCGCAGCGCCGCTAGCTGCGCGCCTCCGGCCTTCGACCCTGGACGACTTCGTGGGCCAGGACCACATCGTCGGCGCCGGGATGGCACTACGTCGCGTTGTCGAACGCGACGAGCTCAGCTCGTCGATCCTCTACGGACCTCCGGGTACCGGCAAGACGACCCTTGCGCGCATCGTCGCGTCAGTGACCGGGGCGAGGTTCGAAGAGCTGTCGGCGGTGGCGAGCTCCGTACGGGATGTCCGCTCGATCCTCGAGGAGGCAAAGCTGCGACTTGGCTCCGGCGGGCAGCGCACGATCCTGTTCCTCGACGAGATCCACAGATTCAACAAGGCGCAGCAGGACGCGTTGCTGCCGGCCGTTGAGACGGGGCTCGTCATTCTGATCGGGGCAACGACGGAGAACCCCTACTTCGAGGTCAACGCGGCGTTGCTCTCTCGGTGTCAGCTGTATGAGTTGCAGCCGCTCGACGACATCGCGTTGGGCTCCGTTCTGCGCCGAGGCGCAGACGAGCTCGGAATCGAGCTCGCATCGGAGCACCTGCAGGCGATCGCACAGCACGCGGGCGGCGATGCGCGAACGGCCCTGACCATCCTCGAGCTCGCGGCAGGCTCGGCTGCCGCACACGACACGATTCTGGGCCTCGAGCACATCGAGGACGCTGCCCGGAAGCGGCCTCTGCACTACGACAGGAACGGCGACCGACACTACGACTTCACGTCGGCGCTGATCAAGGCCATCCGGGGCTCAGACCCCGACGCCGCGGTGTACTACCTCGCAGCGATGCTCGAAGCCGGCGAGGATCCACGATTCGTTGCCCGCCGGCTCATCGTCCACGCGAGCGAGGACATTGGCAACGCCGACCCGCGAGCACTTGAGGTTGCCGCCGCAGCCGCCACCGCCGTCGAGATGGTCGGACTGCCCGAGGCACGGCTCAACCTCGCCCAGGCCACTCTCTACCTCGCGACGGCACCCAAGTCCAACGCCGTGCTCGTCGCGCTACAGCGAGCGACCGAAGACGTGCGCGCGCACGGGGCGGAGCGGCCGCCGGTGGCGCTGCGCGATACGCACGGTCGGGGAGCGCGGGAGCGAGGTCACGGTGAGGGCTACCGCTACCCGCACGACGACCCGAGCGGGTTCGAGATGGACCACCTCCCGGAAAGCCTCAGAGGCCGGCAGTACTACGAACCGCCAGACCAGACCGAGCGCTAGAGAATTCGCTTCCCGAGAGCGCTCGCGGCCAGCTCGACGGCAAGCCGACCCGTAGCGTTGGCTACGTCGAGAATCGGGTTGAGCTCGACGATGTCGATCGACGACACGATGTCGGCCTCGGCGATCAGTTCGGTCGCGAGGTGTGCCTCCCGGTATCCGAGTCCTCCGGGCACAGGCGTGCCGACGCCCGGCGCCGTTCGCGGATCGATGACGTCCAGATCCAGTGAGAGGTGCACGAACGACGCGCCGCGGACGACCTCGATGGCCTCGGACATTACGGCGCCGAGGCCTCGCCGATCGATATCGCTCATCGTGAAGACGGACAAGCCGAGGTCAGATACGAGCTCGCGCTCTGCAGCATCGAGGCTCCGCACGCCGACGAGCGCGACGTGATCGAGATCGAGGGTGGGGAGAGCCCACCCGGGCCGGTCGAACATCGGACCCGCGACGCCAAGAGCAGCGGCGAGCGGCATGCCGTGAACGTTGCCGCTCGCGGTGGTCGCCGGCGTGTTGATATCGCCATGGGCGTCGAGCCAGAGCGCACCGCCCGCGCCATGCACGGCCGCCATCCCGAGCAGGCTTCCGAAGGCGACGGAGTGGTCGCCTCCGAGCACGAGTGGCATTCTGTTCGAGCGAGCTACGGAGGCGACGCTGCCGCCGATCTCGTCGCACGTCTCGAGAATCGCTGCAAGGTACCGTGCGCTCGCGTCACCCGGCTCGCTTTGTTCCCTTGCCGGAGCGTCTACGTCACCGAGATCACGGTGATCGGTGCCCAGCCGAGCAAGGTGGTCTGCAAGACCTGCGTACCGGATCGCGGAAGGGCCCATGTCGACGCCACGGCGGCCGCTGCTACCAAGATCGAGCGGTGCACCGAGCGTCGAGACGCGCTGTCGCAGCATGGCGTCAACCTTACGGATCCCAGAGTGCGGCGGATGGAGCAGACAGATTTCGGGGCGATCTCTACACTTCTGTACGGCGGCGAGGTAGCTCAGTTGGTAGAGCACGCGGCTGAAAACCGCGGTGTCGCCGGTTCGATTCCGGCCCTCGCCATCTCACGCAGCCGCTTGGCGGCCTATTCGGCGCCGAGCGAGATCCAGTCGCCGGCCGCGGCGGCGAGCTGCTCCGCAGCGCTTCCCTCGCGTACCGCGACCGACATGCGGCCGAAAGAATCCTCGTAGACGAGGAGGGAGCCGACAGCAACGTCCGAGAACGTGCGCGCGCGCCTTGCACGGATACGCGCCTCCGACGTGGTCACAAGCAGCTGCGCCGAGGATCCGAGGGCCGCGAACTCCTGCCGGGAGCAGGCGAGTTGAAGCGTCCCGAAGCGATCGACCGAGAGCACCAGAACACGTAGGCCGCCCGCCTCTGTCATCGCCGGCGGGACGCTCAACGGAACGAGCGAGTCGACCGCGATCGGTTCACCGAGCGCGAGAGGCGCCGCGCCGATCGCGAGTCGAGCAGCGGCTGGTGCGAAGACGTCGCGTCCCGCAAAGGTGACGCCCGCAGCGCCCTCGCTGGGGGACCTCAACTCGACGCCGCTGTGGATGCCACTCCGTGACGCGGCGAGCATCAGGACGCCGTTGTCGGGGCCGACGTAGGCGCGCCCGTCCTCGCACGTCAGCGCCACTGCGCGTCGCTGCGTACCGACTCCGGGATCGACGACGGCGACGTGAACGCCCACCGGTAGGTACGGCACCGCGTCGGCGAGAACGGCAGCCGCCTGAAGCACGTCGTACGGGTCGACGGCGTGCGTCACGTCGATCACGGTCGCGCCCGGCGCGAGAGCGTGGATCACGCCGCGACAGACACCCGCGTACGGACCCTCGAGGCCGTAGTCGGTTACGAGGCTGACGACGGGAGCCGCGATGAGGCAAGGGTAACGGCCTCCACCAGGCCCGCAAGGTCGCTCGACGCGGCTTCCTCGACGACCTCAAGTCCCAGGCGTCTTGCCTCCGCGCTCGTCGCTGGCCCGATCGTCACACATCGAAGATCCGAGCGGAGGCGTGCCAGCGCTCGGGCCGCAGATGCCGACGCGAGCACCACCAGCTCAGCATCGGGCAGCTGATCGGGTCGCAGCTCGACCGTCCGGTACACAACAAGGTGTCTCGCGCCCACCTCCTCGACGAGATGGCGCCGGGCATCGGCGGCGCCGGGGAACAGGACGCGCCCGGGCGGTACGCCAAGACCGGCCACCAGCCCCTCCTGAGTGTGAATAGACGGTACGAGGTCAGCGCTCAACTCCGCGTCGCGGAGCGCCTCCTCGGTGCCGGGGCCGATGGCCGCGACGCGCGGCAGTCTCCCCTCGAGCCGTCGCAGACCGTAGCGAACGCCGGCCCGGGAGGTGAATACGACCCAGTCAAAGTCTGAGGCACGACAACGAGGGCCGGCGACCGGTTCTGTCCTGATCAAGGGGCAACTACGCGGCTCGACGCCGACGCTACGTAGCGCCTCGACCAGCCGCGCTGAGTCCTCCTCGGCGCGGGTAACGACAACGGTGGTCATCGAGCAGCAGCGGCGAGAAGCTCGTCCGCGACCGCGTCAGCGTCGGTTCCCTGACGCCGTTCAACCCACGTCCCGTCCTCCGCCGCCACCAGTGCGGTCAGCCCGTCGCCATCGTGGTACGCGGCGACGGGCGCCGAGCACCCGGCGCCGATTCGAGCCACACACCTTCGCTCAGCCTCGACGCGCAGGCGGGTGGGCCCGTCGTCGACGGACGCAACGAACTCCACGTCTCCCTCTCGCACCTGGAGAGCGACAGCGCCCTGACCGGCTTCTGGCAATACCGCCTCCACCTCGAGGCGCAGCCCGATCTCGTCGGCCAGCCCGAGCCTGTCGAGGCCACAGGCGGCAAGCACGACCGCGTCAAGACCGCGCTCGCGGCGCTTCCGCAGCCTCGTGTCGACATTGCCGCGCAACGGTTCGATCACCACCGTGGGTTCGAGCGCCAGTAGCAGGGCCTTGCGGCGTGCGGACGCCGTGCCAAGGCGCATCCCGGGTGTGATCGCCGTAGCACCACACAGCGCATCCCGGGGATCGTCGCGTGGCAGGTACGCCGCGATGTGTGTTCCGGGCGCGTCGGTTGCGGTCAGGTCCTTCGCCGAGTGGACAGCGACGTCGGCTCGATCCTCGAGTAGAGCCTCCTCGAGTTCCTTCACGAAGATGCCGCGCTCCCCGATCTCTGCGAACGGTCGGCGCCTGTCGAGATCGCCAGACGTCGCGATCGGGACGAGAGCTATGCCGAGCCCCGGTCGCGCCGTGCGAAGCGCGTCCGCGGCCCGCTCGGCCTGCGCCATGGCAAGACGGCTGCCCCGCGTCCCGATGCGCACGAGCACGTCAGCGCTCCGAGCGAACGCCCGTAGGAACGCCGGAGAGTCTGTGCCGTGCAGGCCAGCTCACGATCTGCGCGCGACCGCTAACGGACCGGCTCAGGTGCGCGGCGCGATTCCTGATCCGGGCCGGCGTCCGACTCGCGTGCAGAAACGACCTTCGGCGCACCTGTCGAGTCACTCGTGGGTGCCGGCGCCCGCTCGGCGAGCTCCCGCACCTCCTGCTCGAGGCGGCGCATCTTGAAGGCATAGATAACGAGCCAGGCCAGTACGACCGCTAGGAACACGAGAAACGCTGCTGTGACGTACGTCTCGGCGGTCGTCATGAGTGTGCCTTTCGAAGTTCCTTCAGCTTCAGGTCGAGGCGCTTGCCGGAGAGCTCCACGTGGTACAGCGCGGCAGCAAGGGCAAGCGTACCGACAGTAGCGAGGCAGAACACGAAGAACATGGATCCGGCCATCTGCGGACCGTCGCGGGTGAAGACGACGGGATGGATGAAGTTCTCGGCCAGCCGGATCGCAAGGAAGCTAATCGGAATGAGCACTACCCCGAACAGGGAGTACACCGCAGACATACGTGCCTGGCGCGGGCCTGCATCCACCGAGTTGCGGAGCATGAAGTAGGCGCAGTAGAAGAGAAAGAGGATCAGGAACAGCACGAGTTGCCGCTCACCCCAGGACCACCAGACGCCCCACGAGATCCGCGCCCAGATCGCGCCCGTCGCCAGCACGAGGACGCCGAAAATCACGCCCATGTGCACGGCTGTGTAGCTCTCGAGGTCGTAGCGCTTGTCGCCTGTCCAGAGCAGGCGGAGCGCCTTCCACGCGCCCCACGCGAAGCACACGTACGCGGTGAGAGCGACCGGTACGTGGATGTAGAAGATCCTCTGGCTGAAACCTTGGTCGGCGTCAGTAGGGACCCAGTAGAACGCGAGCGCGATCGAGGCGATCAGAAACGCGAACGCAGCAATCGCGAAGACGGAGCCTAGGCTATTCCGTAACGACATACTCAAAGGCCGACCACGAAATGATCGCAAAAACTGCGTCGTAGAGTACGAGGAAGGCCAGGAACTGCGCTGGTTCGTCGGCCACACTTGCTCCGATGCCGCCAACGACGATCGGGATTGCGAGCGGGAGGAGAAGCAGCGGCAGCAGCAGCTCACGTGTGCGACTCGCGGCCGAGACCGCCGCGAGCACGGTACCCACTGCGGCGAGCCCGATATTCGCGAGCAGGAAGGCGACGATCGTCCGCCCATCGATCGGCTCGAAGAAGAGAGCGAACGCCGGCAGCGCGATCAGCTCGGCTAGGAGCAGAAAGGCGATCACCGCAAGCGTCTTCGCAAGCCAGATTGCGCTGCGGTCGCAGGGCGCGAGGACGAGGGCATCGATCAGTCGCTGCTCCCGCTCGGCCACGAAGGCCCGCGTGAGCCCCAGAATCGCCGTGAACAGCAGGGCGACCCAGAGCAGACCGAAGGCCACGACGCGCTCGGTCTCTGCGCTCAGATCTGCCGGCACCGCGAAGTGAAACACCACCAGCGATCCGACGACGAAGAGCAGCATCGCGGGCACGGTGTCGCGTGAGCGCAGCTCGAGTAGAGCGTCCTTTCGCGCCAGTACGGCGACATCGGACGCGTACTGCCTCAGAGCCGCCGAACGAGTCACAACGCGAGCCTCAGCGTCGCGAGCGGCTCGACGCGCTCGGGTAGATGAGACGACATCACGATCGTCCGCCTTGGCGCGAGCTCCGCTAGCTGCTCGTCAAGGAGAGTGGCGCCCGCGTCGTCGAGTGCGGCGTATGGCTCGTCAAGCAGCAGCAGCTCAGGCTCGTGCAGCAGCGCTCGGCATAGACCGAGTCGCTGCTTCATGCCGCGCGAATACGTGGAGACGTGCGCGTCGCGGACGTCCCACAGCGAGAAGCGCTCGAGCAGCATTCCCGCTCGCTCGCGGCGATCGTTCACGCGATAGAGGCGCCCGAACAGATCGAGGTTCTCGAGCGCCGACAGCTCCTGGTAGACGAGCGGCTCGT
>JAUVPB010000063.1 GCA_030598925.1 Actinomycetes bacterium | reverse complement strand
CGCATCCTGACGTGGGAAAGCCCCGCTCTCGCGAGGCTTTCCGTTAGCAGGCCTGTAAGCCGGATTCTGTCGAGGATGGCCATCCGTCTAGGCCGCCGATTGCTCGGCGGCGCGAGCAGCTACCCGGCCCCTGGGCGGGCAACCTCATCGCGGGGTCTGTTCGCCTTGCACCGGGCGGGGTTTAGCAAGCCGCCATGTCGCCATGGCGCTGGTGGGCTCTTACCCCACCTTTTCACCCTTGCCACGCCGGTCTCTTGCGAGAGCCGCGTTCGGCGGTGTGTTTTCTGTGCCACTTTCCGTCGGCTTTCGCCGCCTGGGATTTGCCCCAGCGCCCTGCCTTGCGGTGTCCGGACTTTCCTCGAGCCGCGCTAGCGACTCGCGGCCACCCGGCCTGCTCCGGAAGTGTACTCGGGTCCGTCGGCTCGGCTACGAGAGGAGGATCAGGCGGCCTCGCGGCGCGGCAACTCACCAGCCGTAGTAGGCGGCGCAGAGAGCATCGAGTCGCACTGGATGCAAACAAGCGCTCCGTCGTGGGCACGTTCGACAACGTCGCCCGTGCAGACGAGGCACCGGACACTCGTGCCTTCCATCAGGGCAAGAATCGCTTCGTCCAGCGACTGGCTCGAGCCACCCTGACACGCGTCCCGTCTCGCCGTTGCGGTTGCCCGCGTCGTCGCACAGCCGGGGAGATGGCTCTGCAGGCGACGCGGGCCTCCCGCCCGCGGCTGAGGTCCCTGCTCAGAAAGCAGGGACATCGCAAGCTGGCTGCGACCGCGCATGCCCTGTGCGGATCGTCGAGTCATAGCTTGCGAAACACGCCCGTGACTTTGCCCAGAACCGAGACGTGATCAGCGTAGATAGTGGTGTAGTCAGGATTCTCCGGTTCGAGCCGCACCCGCCCGGCGTCGGCGAAGAAACGCTTGACGGTGGCTTCGTCGGCGGCCTCGTCGTCGCCGACAAGAGCCGCGACGATCTCACCGTTCTCAGCGTTCGACTGGCGACGTACCACCACGTAGTCGCTGTCGAGAATGCCCGCGCCACTCATGCTGTCACCCTTGATACGAAGGAGGAACTCGTCGTTCTCCGGCCTGGACAACGGCTCGGGCACGGCGACGTAGTCTTCGATGTTCTCTTCAGCAAGTAGCGGGCCGCCTGCGGCAATCTGGCCGACGAGCGGCAGCATGGCAACGCGCTGTTCGTTGTCGGTTCCGCGCGTGCGGGAGCGACCGGCTAGCTCGATCGCTCTCGGCTTGGACGGATCGCGGCGCAAGTATCCCGCCCGCTCGAGCTTTGCCAGATGCCCATGCACCGTCGAGGGAGACGCGAGGCCGACCTCTGCACCGATCTCACGCACCGTTGGGGGGTAGCCGTGACGGTCGCTGTACCGGATAAGAAAGTCGTAGATTTCCTGCTGCCGCTTGGATTGCATGATCGTTCCTTCGATCGGGAACCGAACAAGTGTTCGTACAACCGTACCTGCGGTTTCGGACGGCGTCAACTGGCCGCGGCCGGGCCGGGGCGATGCTCTAGACTGCGTGTGTCGCCGCGCTGGTGGCGGAATTGGTAGACGCGCAAGGTTGAGGGCCTTGTGGCCCCTTTGGGCCGTGGAGGTTCAAGTCCTCTCCAGCGCATGACCAGAGCGCCCCCGAAACACTCGGGGGCGTTCTTCGTGTCGAGCTAGAGCAGGTAGAAGAGGGCGACTGTGTTGAGCCCGAAGATGATCCCCACGACGATTGTGAGTCGCGTGAGGTTGCGCTCGACCACGTGCTGGCCGCCCTGAGAAGCCGGCGTGAAGCCGAAGCCGCTGAAACCCGTATCTCGCCCGGAGTGCATCAGCACCAGAACGATGAGGGCGATCGACGTAAGAATGTGCCAGACAGAGACTAAGACGACCATCGACGAAGCATAGCTTTCTGTGCGCTGTTCGCCTTCCCTGCTGCGATCGTGCTTCGCTCGCCCTACGAAGCGGAACGCGCCACAGCGCTCTCGAGCACCTCGGCGATACGACGCGCCTGCACCTTCACATCGTGCGCGGTAGCGGCCAGCCGTGCATCGAGGTTCGGCGAGGCGAAGCTGGCGGCCTCGCGCATCCCGCGCGCGATGTCGTCGATCAGCAACGGATCGACGAGCGCACCGGCCGCCGGAGGTACGAACTCGCTCGGGCCACCAACCCGCGTGGCAACAACGGTACGCGCGCTCGCCATGGCTTCGAGGATGGCCAGCCCGAAAGGCTCGATCAGGCTGGGCTGGCAAACGACGTCCGCGGCGGCGATCCAGTCGCTGACCTCGGCGTGCGGCACGCGACCAACGATTCGCACGCGGTCGCGGCCCTCCAGCTGCGAGCGCAGCGGCCCGTCGCCGACGAACGCGAGGCGGCCCTGCTCGAGCGATCCGAACGCATCAGCCAGCCGGACGACGTTCTTCCGCTCGTCGAGCGTTCCGACGTGAACGTAGAACGGCCCAGGACCCTCCCAGGAGAGTCGGCCACGGGCGCCCTCAGCGTCCCTCGCGTCGAAACGCTCGAGGTCAACGCCGCAGTCGATCACCTCGATCGGAGTCGAGACGTCCGGCAGCTTGGCCTCGAGCTCGCGGCGCAGGAAGTCCGAGACGGCGATGGTGGTCGCCGCGCGCCGTAGAACCCATTTCGTCGCTCCCGCCACGCCGCGAAGCTCGCCGATGTTCCGAACGTCGCGGCCATGGGCCGTCACGACCAGGGGCACGCGAGCCCGACGTGCGGCGAGTGCAGCCGAGGCACACGCCGGGAACAGAAAGTGTCCGTAGACGACGTCGGGTGGGTGCCCGCGTGCGCGCGCGAGGGCGCGTCTAGCGAGGGTCAAGTGGCGCAGACGACCGCCACCCCGGCCTTCGAGCACGGCCCGGTCGATGTCGTGGCCGAGCTCCGTCAGCTCGCGCTCGAGCTGCTGCACGAAGACGCCGAGCTCCGGATCGTCGGGACCCGGGTACAACTGCGAGACGAGCAGGATGCGCACACGAGCATTGTCGCGGCTCACGGCCTCTAGAGTTGGCCGCCTGGTGGAGTACCCGTCTCGATGAGCGATCGCACGGCCTCACCTCACGACGTCGCGGTGCTCGGTCTCGGGCTCATGGGACGCGCGGTAAGCCTGCGCCTCCTCGGCGATGGGTTCGAGGTCATGGGTTGGAACCGGACACCGCGCGACGATCTGCCGGAGACCCTCCCAGTCGGCGCGAGTCTCGGAGACGT
The DNA here is from genome assembly GCA_030598925.1 of Actinomycetes bacterium. GTDB lineage: Bacteria > Actinomycetota > Thermoleophilia > Gaiellales > Gaiellaceae > JAUVPB01. The sequence goes on along the minus strand of JAUVPB010000063.1, from coordinate 9,483 downwards.
GTGTGCCGCGCCAATCGTGGTCCTGCTCCTCTCCGACTCGGAGGCGGTCGACCAGGTGCTGTCGAGCGCCGAGCCTGCGCTGAAGAGCGGCCAACTCGTCGTCGACATGGGCAGCTCCGAGCCGTGGCGCTCCGAGGCCCATGCGAAACGTCTCGATGCTCGCGGGATCGGTTGGGTCGACGCGCCCGTCTCGGGAGGCCCTGAAGGCGCCGAACGTGGAGAGCTCGCGATCATGGTGGGAGGCGACGCGCGCTATGTCGCCCGCGCGCAGGGCCTGCTAGACACGCTCGGCTCGAACGTCACGCACATCGGCGGGCCCGGAGCCGGCCACACCGCGAAGCTCGTGAACCAGACAATGGTCGGCGTGATCATCGAAGCGGTCGCCGAAGCGCTCGCGCTCGCCGAGCAAGCGGGGCTTGATCCGACGCTCGTGAGTCAGGCCGTCCGCGGTGGCTCGGCCGATACGCGCCCGCTGCAGGCGCAGGGGCCGCGAATGATCGTCCGTGACTACGCGCCACGGGCACACGTCGCCACGATGCTCAAGGACCTCAAGATGGCCGCAGATCTTGGCGAGCGCGTGGGTGTCGAGCTTCCGTGCGTCGAGCGCGTGATCGGTTTGGCAGAGACCCTGGTCTCGCAGGGCGACGGTGAGCTCGATATCAGCGCGCTGCATCGACTGCGCACCGGCTGACCCAACGCCTCCACCGTAGTCAAGCGGGCGTGCTGGCAGGCCGATGAAATCAACGTGTCCGTCGCCGCTCTCTCGCGCGTGCCCTTGGCGCGTTTCGCGCAGCTTTCAGACGTTCGCACGACTCACCTGCTGGGTGGCATCGTCGTGCTCAGCTTCCTCGGCCGTCTGTTCGCCTCGTGGTCGCGCGCGACCCCGACGTTCTTTCCGGACGAGTACCTCTACGCCGAGCTCGCTCGCTCGATCGCAGACGGAGGGAGCCCACTCGTCCGCGGCGTGGCCTCGGGGTTCCCGTCGCTCCTCCACCCGCTCGTCACGTCACCGTTCTGGCTGATCGACGACGTCGAGACCGCGTTCCGAGCGGTCCAGGCGCTCGATGCAGGCCTCATGTCGCTGGCCGCCCTGCCCGCCTTCGCGATCGCCCGCCAGCTGTCGCTGTCTCGAAATCTGTCGCTGGCGGTCGCGGCGTCGGCGCTCCTCGTTCCCGACCTCCTGCTCTCTGGCTGGCTCGTCGCGGAGCCTCTCGCGTACCCGCTCGTCCTGTCGTCTGTGTGGGCAACGGTGCGCGCGCTCGAGCACCCGAGCATCTCAAACCAGTCGCTCCTGCTGGTGCTACTCGGGCTAACGACGCTCTCGCGATTCCAACTCGCCGTCGTACCGCTCGCCGTGCTCGCCACGCTTGTGCTCGTGGGCGCACGAGAGCGGTGCCTCATACGCACGATGCGCGAGCAGTGGCTGGTCGTCTCGGTAGGCGTCGGAGCCGTCATCCTCGGTGCGGTCCTGCTCGCCGCCGGCAAGCTCGGCACCTACTCGGGCGCCGTCCACGTGGGGGTCGATCCGATCGGAGTCGCGGTTTGGGCCGCGCCAACGGCGCTACTGGTCGCCTACGCGGCCGGCTGGCTCATCGTTCCCGGAGCGCTGATGGGTCTGTGGGTCGGAATCGCGCGACCGCGAGCCCACGCCGAAGGGGTCACGAGCATTCTCACCGTCGTGCTCGCGCTCGGACTGCTCGCGCAAGCGGGGTTCGTCTCGGACACGATCACGCAAGACCTCCACGAACGCTACGTGTTCTATCTCAGTCCGCTCCTGTTCGCTCACTTCGGCGTGTGGTTGGCGCGTAAGGCGCCGGGCCGGCGCGTGTACGCGGCCGTGGCCATCGGCCTCGGTCTCGCGGCCCTCGTAGTCCCCCTCTCTCGCTACAGCGCGGCCGATGGAAAGACCGACTCGGCGTTCCTGCGAGCGCTCGGCGGTCTCGAAGACGCGCTCGGGAATGTCGGTGCAGCCTCCGCACTCGTAGCGGGCGCTTCGATCATCGGTTGCGTGCTCGCGCTTCTCGCATATCGCGCCGGGACGAGAGGGCTTCGCGCCCTGCTCGTAGGCGGCCGCCTCGTCGGCGCCACGAGCTCAGCGCTGGCGGCAAGCTTCGACCATGGCAACGCCCTGAGAGTCGAACGCGAGTTCGCCGGCAGCTCTCCAGCCTGGATCGATTCGCTCGACGTCCGCGAAGCACCGTTGCTCTGGGCCAAGAACGGCCGAGCCGCGGTCGCGCACGAGACGCTGTTCTGGAACCGCTCCGTCAATCGTGTCGTGCTGCTCCCCGGCGCGAAGCCGTTCGACAACTACGCGACGACCGCAGGCTCGATCGATGAAGATGGCCGCCTGCTAGACGGCGACGAGCCCCTTTCTGGCTGGGTGCTCGTGGACGGCTATGCCTCTTCACTCTCGTTCGTGGACGGCGTCCCGCTCGGCGACGTCGAGGGTCTCACGCTCTACCGATTCGACACCACGCCGCGACTGTCGACCGCGTTCGAGGGCAGGTATTTCGACGGCTGGCTCCATCCCATCGGGCAGCTCTCCGTCTGGCCGAGCGGGCAGGACGCTCATGTTTCGGGGCGCGTAGCCCTGACCGTGGAGGCGCCGGCAGATGGCCCTGATCGCACGCTCACGCTCAGCACGCCGGAACTCACGGCCACGCAACAGCCCGCCACCGACCTGCGTGTCACGATCCCGGCCGGCGAGGAGAGGACGATCACGATCGACGCATGCACGGTCGCGGGGCCCTGGCACCTGGACTATGCGGCCACTCCTGTCAATGGCGACACGGAGCGAACCGTCACGGTTCGAGCTTCTGCTCTGGGGTACGAGCCGACGCCCCTGGCCGAGCGGACCTCCTGCGAGTCGGCTTCCTCCTAGGGCCGGAGCCGGGACTCGAACCCGGGACCTAGCGCTTACAAGGCGCTTGCTCTGGCCAACTGAGCTACTCCGGCAGGTGAGCTCATGCTAGCTCGCACAACCTTGCTCGAGACTCGAGGCTGACGAGCGAACGCTTCAAGGGGGCGCCCGGCTACCAGGCGACGGCGCGAGAGTCCTGGTGTTGCAGGATCTTGCGCTTGACACGCTGAAGTGCGTTGTCGATGGTCTTAGTGTCGCACTCGAGCTCAACAGCCATCTCCTCGTACGACAACCCGTCGAGATAGAGGCGGAGTGAGTTCGACTCGAGCGACGAGAGTCCCGACCCCAGGCAGAAGACCAGGCTTTCCAGTTCCTCGGTCGAGATCACGCAGATCGCTGGATCGTCGACCGACGGCCCGGCAAGGGCGTCGCCGACGGTAACGTCGCCATCGTCCTGACCTGCTGGCGTTTGACTGAAGGAGACGTACGAGTTGAGCGCCGCGTGCTTGTACCGCGTCGCGGTCTTGATGGCGGTGATGATCTGTCGCGTGATGCACAGCTCCGCGAAGCTCCGGAAGGATGTCTCCTTGTCAGATCGAAAGTCTCGGACAGCCTTGTAGAGCCCGACCAGGCCCTCTTGGATGAGATCATCGGCGTCGCCGCCGGCGATGAAGTACGAACTGGCTTTCAGACGAACGAAGCTCTGATACTTGCGAATCAGGGCGTCGAGAGCGTCATCATCGCCATTTCGACATCGCATGACCAGCCGTAGGTCATCAACCTCTCGTAGAGCTTTATCTCGTGCCTTGGAGGCAGCAAGTGCCTGAGCAGCCATGATTTCTCCCCTAGTCCACTGGGCTTTTCGTAGACCTGCCGAGCACTGGGCGAGCGCTCGATTTGCCTAAGCCTCAAGTTGAGGGTTGCGACAATAGCACGGTCTTGACCTTTCTGCAAGGTTTTCCCCAAGCTGTGGAAAACAGGACGCGGCCGCGACCCAGGTCGCTCGGGCGAGCGCTACCGCTCGCGGCGTAGCTGCTCGAGCCGCTTTCGAGTCTCCGGATCGAGCGAGTCCTCCACCTTGAGTCTCGACTGCGCATCGGGTGGAGGGGGTCCCTCCGCCGTGAGCTCAGCGATGAAGTCGGCCGCAGCGTCGTGCTTGACGAGCTTTCCCGTCGCGTGCTCGATCGCGCGGTCCGATGACACAACAGCCACCCGCTCCTCGGTACGCCGTTCGGCCGCTAGACGCTCAATGAGATCGTCGGCATGAGCCGCGTATCTGACCGACAGGCGACCGACCGAACGCTCGTCGCCGACACCGTCGAAGACGACGACGCCGCGAATGCCCCGCATCGCGACGAAGCTCGCGAGCCTGTCAACCAACTCGTCGCGTGAGCGGAGCTCGCCAGCGTGCATCAGGTTGCTGCCATCGAATACGTAGAACGTTGGATCAGCCACGGTGCGCCTCCCCCATGCCGTCGGCTGCGGTAGGCGCGGCGGCGCTCGCGCGCTGGCGAGCTGCCTCGAAGAGCGCGATACCGGCGGCAACCGAGACGTTCAACGAGTCGACCATCCCACTCAACGGAATGCTGAGCGACAGGTCGCACGCACGTCGGACACCGGGACGAAGTCCGCTTCCCTCGGCCCCAAGAACGAGGATCGCGCCCGTGGCGAGATCTGCCGACCAGATCGATGTCGCCTCGCTCTGCGCTACCGCCCAGACCCACAGGCCATCGCGCTTTACGTCGTCGAGGTAGCGAGCCAGGTTGGCCACGACCGCGAGAGGCAGGTGCTCGACCGCGCCGGCGGAAGCCTTACAGACCGCCGGTGTGACCCGTGCGGATGCACGTTCTGGGATCACGACTCCGTTGGCCCCTGCGGCCTCTGCGCTTCGACACACGGCGCCGAGGTTGTGCGGATCCGTGACGCCGTCCAGGCACACGATCAGCGGATGCTCGGCGGCCGCAAGCTCCCATGCATCCGCGTAGGCATACGGCCCGCAGGTGGCCATAACTCCCTGGTGATCGCGGGTATCGGAGGCCTGGCTGACCTCCCGCTCCCGTACCACGCGTAGGCGCAGACCAGGCCAGTCTCTGAGCCATTGCTCGGCCGCCAGCGCCCGCTCGGTTGCGAGAACCTCGTGCACCCGCCGTCTGCCAGCCCGGAGCAGCTCATGGACCGGTTGTCGTCCGTAGACGAGTTCGCGCGGTGCGCTCATCGCCGTCGAACCAGCTCGAAGCCGTGAGCGCCGTCCCGAACGTCCCACCCGCAACGCTCGATCTCATTCCGCAGGCTGTCCGCGCGTTCGAAGTCCTTGGCCGCTCGTGCATCCTCCCGCGCTTCTGCCAACGCGACGAGTTCCGCCGGTGCGGCATCACCAACCGCAAGTGAGGCAAGCCCGAAGATCTCAAGCGCCCGCCGCAGCAGGTCGTACTCGCCCGCGGTACGCCACCCATGCAGGATCGCGAGCGCCTCCGCGGTGTTGAAATCGTCGTCTAGCGCTTCTACGAACGGCCGCCACACAGCTTCGCTCACGGCCGAGGCCTCAACGGCAGAGCTCCCGGTGCCCGCCGACCGTAGGGCGTTGCGAAAGCTCTCTACCTGAGCGGCGGCCGCGCTCATCGCGTCTTGCGAGAAATCGATCGGGTTGCGCCACAGACCGGTCATGAAGTAGAGGAGGACGGCCTCTCTCCCCCACTGGTCGACGACGTCACGGAGCGTCGCGATGTTGCCGAGCGACTTCGACATCTTCTCGCCCGTGAGCTGAAGCAACCCGTTGTGCATCCAGATCTTGGCGAACGACCGCCCGACGCCACGCGACTGCGCGAGCTCATTCTCGTGATGGGGAAACACGAGATCGAGCCCGCCCCCATGGATCTCGAACGCGCCGCCGAGAAACTTCTCCGCCATCGCCGAGCACTCGATGTGCCAACCGGGGCGTCCGTCGCCCCACGGTGAGGGCCAGCACGCATCTTCGTCGTCTTTGCGGCCCTTCCAAAGCGCGAAGTCGCGGCGATCTTCCTTGGCCGCGTTCGGCTCCTGGTCCTGCACCTCTTCGGGCCTTTGACCAGACAGACATCCGTAGTCGCTGAAACCGCTCACCCGAAAATAGACATCACCCTGGGCCTGATATGCGAGATCCGCCTCGACCAACTCCTCGATCAACCCGACGATCTCAGGCATCGTCTCCGTGACGAGCGGCTCGACGTCGGGTCGCCCCAACTCCAGCAGGTCGGTGTCCTCGACGTACCATCGAGTCGCGCGCTCGGCGAGCTCGATGCTCGGCGTCCCCTCCGCGCGCGCGGCGTCGTAGATCTTGTCGTTGATATCGGTGATGTTCTCGACGAGGGTCACGTCGTACCCACGATCCGCCAGCCAGCGACGAAGCCACATCGAGAGGATGTACGGGCGCGCGTTGCCAACATGAATCCGCTGATAGACGGTCGGTCCGCAGAAGTACATGCGGATCGGTCCTGGTGGCTCCGGCAGCTCCACCAGCCCGCGAGTGCTCGTGTCGTAGATCTTCACGCGACCGATGCTACGTCCCGAGCCCTCGCTCCAGTCGCTCGAGGGTCTCGTCGCGATCGAGCGCATACAGCACAGTCCAGAGCTCCGGGCCGCGCCGGGCACCCGTCAGCACCTCCCGCACCGTTCTCAGGCTCCCGCCGACAGCCTTGACCTCCCGGAGCAACGACTTGGCGCCAGGTCCGTCGAGCTCTTCCTCCGCTCGCTCGCGGAGGTCGATCAATCGCTGGATCGCCACCTTCTCCTCGTCGGTCAGCGTTGGTGGCTCCGGCGCGGCAACGATCTGTGCCGCGAATGCACGGCCTTCCGTAAAGGTGCGGGCTCCTCGAAGTGCCGGCGCAAGCCGGTCGGATACCCCCACCCGGCCCGCGAGCTCAGCATCGTCGAGGCCGGCGATCGCGTCGACGGAGAGCCGCTCCAGGCGCGACATGTCGAGCTGAACGTCGTGCTTGGGAATGGCGAGCTCCTCGAGATATGCTCGAGCGGCTTCGGCCGGGAAACCGCTGTCCCGGAGGGCGCCAACCGACGCCGCGCCATCGCGCTTCGAGAGCTTCTTGCCGTCGGCTCCGACGAGAAGACCGTGATGCACGTACTCCGGCGGCTCGTATCCAAGTGCCTGGGCGAGCTCCACATGGAGCTCGGTGCTCGAGAGGTGATCGCGACCGCGGATGACGTGCGTGATGCGAAGCTCACCGTCGTCGACCACGCTGGCCAGGTGGTAGGTCGCTGTGCCGTCCGCTCGTAGCAGCGTCGGGCGCCAAGCGACCGTCGCCCGTAGCGCGCCGTCTTCATTCGTGACGATGCCGCGCTCCTCCAGGGTGGCGGCCGCGGCTCGGTACACATCACCCCGGGTGCTCTGACGGATCGGCGGCTCGTCTGACTCGACCTCGAGCCATGCAAGATCCTCGAGGATCGACTGCTCCGACGCGAGCGCGCTGCGCTCCGGGTCCGTGTCGTCGATCCTGACGAGAAACGCTCCCTCGTTCGTGTCGGCGAAGCGACGGTTCGCGACAGCCGTCAGTGCCCCGCCCAGATGGAGCGACCCGGTTGGACTCGGTGCAAAGCGCACACGTACCACGACGACTCAGCCTATCGGCCGGCCCTCCCGCCGAAAGGCCTGCGGAGAACCTGGCCGAGTGGGATTGCGCACCTGCCGCTCATGCTCAGTCGCGAAAGCGGACCGACGCCACGGCGGACTACCTCGATCGAGGGATCTCGGCGCGAGCTCTCGGAAGCGATGCGATGCTGAGACTCGGCAGCGAACCGCTCCTGTCCTGATGAAGAAACTCCTGACTCCGGTATTTCTATTCGGCGCCGGCTTTCTGGCGTTCGGCCTCGCGCTCTCCCTGGCCGGGATCGCAAGCGCCCTCTCTCTGTAGGCGACGACCGCCGCCCTTCCGCTCCGGCTACCCTCGCCGCGTGAGCAAGCACCCCACACGGAGGCGGCACATGGACGTGGTCCTCGCACTTGCAGCCGCGGCTGCAGGCGGAATACTCCTGCAACAGCTCAACGTTCCTGGCGGACTCATCATCGGCGCGATGCTCGGAGCGGCGATCGTCACAGTCGGTGCCCAGCTCGAGGCCTCGCTGCCGGCGCCTCTCGAAGGTGCGGCCTTCATTGGCGTGGGCGCTGCCATCGGTGTGCTCGTCACGAGGGAAACGCTCGATGCCGTTCGATCGTCGTTGCTTCCCGGACTGCTCGCGGCCGTACTCATCATCGCCGCCGGCATCGGCGTCGCCTACCTCTTACGCGCACTCGACATTGCTCCGCCGAGCGAGTTTCTCGCGACCTCACCAGGCGGCATCAGCGCGATTGCAGCCGTCGCGGCCGAGCAGAAGACCGGTGCGGTGGAAGTCGCCGTGTTCCACCTGATCCGGGTGATCCTCGTCCTCTTGTCGATACCAGTGCTCATCCAGCTGCTCGCGCGCCGGTCGCCGTAACGCCGAAGCGACGCGTGCGTCAAAGGCGTGCCATCATGGTGCGGCGCCTAGTCCATTCAACCGCGGTCGAGGGCGACGAATCCTCTGAGACAGGCAGACAGCCCGCATGATCAAACACTTCTCAGTTCTCTACGTCGGCCACCTCGAGCTCGACAACATCGGGCGCGGCGGCACCCCGCCCGATGCGCGCCGATACGGCAACGAGCGGTTCCAGGAGGCGTACTGGACGGCCCGGGACGCGGCGCAGCTCATGGATCAGCTGGGTTACTGGTGTCTCTGGACTGCTGAGCATCACTTCCAGCGAGAGGGATACGAGGTCTTCCCGAACCTCGTCCTCCTCAACACCTGGCTTGCGACGCAGACGGAGCGGCTCATGCATGGGTGCGCGTTCAACACGCTTACGACCTGGCATCCGATCCGGCTGGCGGAGGACTACGCGGTCGCGGACATCGTGACCGGGGGGCGCGTCATCCTCGGCGTCGGACGTGGCTATCAGTCGCGCGAGGTGGAGACGCTCGGGGCTCCGCTGCTCGACAACGACGCTAACCGTGAGCTGTTCGAAGAGTCGGTCGAGCTGCTGACCAAGGCGCTCCACAACGACGTTCTGCAACACGACGGCAAGCACTTCCAGATTCCCGCTCGCGTGCCCTACCGCGGCTACGACCTCGAGGAGGTCACCGTGGTTCCGCGACCGCTCCGACAACCGGTCGAGCTCTGGCAGGCGATCTCGAGTGGTCGCACCATCTCGTTCATCGCCAAGCGCGGGATCAAGGGAATCACCACGCTCACCGGCGAGCTGATGGTCGAGCAGATTGCGCATCAATACCGTGATGCCGCTGCGGAGGCAGGCCGCGAACTCGAGCTCGGCGAGAACATCAGCCGTGGCTTCGGGCTCTTCATCGCCGATACCGAACAGGAGGCGATCGAGCGGTTGCGTCCGTACCACGACGAGCGGTACAAGTGGTTCGCACCCTTCGGCATCGTGCGCTATACGGATGAGCACGGTGAGCCGATCGGTACGCCGGGCGGCGACGGGCTCCCCGCGATCGAGGACGGCGTCGCGCAGCAGGCCTGGCTGTGCGGCCCGCCCGAGACGATCGTGGCGCGGCTCAAGGAGTGGGAGGAGCGCTACCCCGGACTCGAGCACGTGATGATCCACT
>JAUVPB010000054.1 GCA_030598925.1 Actinomycetes bacterium | reverse complement strand
GCCGTGCATCGGCACGAGCGTCGGCCGGAGCGCAACGACGAGCTCAACGTCCCTCACGACGTTGGTGAACATCGGCTCCGTTTGTTCGTAGTACGCGTAGAGCTCGTCGAGCGCCAGCCTGAGGCGCTCGCGTGGATCCTTGATCTTGGGCCACGCCTCGAGGTCGGGCAGCGGGTGCTGGCTGAAGAAGTGCGCGGAGCACGCCCCGAAGAGGTCCGCTGCAGTCGGGAAGTGCCGGTACACCGTGTGGCGCTGGACGCCGGCCTGCTTGGCGACAGCGCTCATCGTCGTGCGGGCCGGCCCAACGGTGCCGTGTAGGTCGACGGCAGCCTCGGCGATACGCCTCCGCGTTTCGGCCATCGTGTCGGCGCGCTTCTTGAGCTCGTACTTGCGCGTTGAGGACGTTTCGTGATCCATTAGTGTGCAACCAATCTTGACAGATCGTACCGCCCAGCGTATAGTCATTTCATAGAACAGCAATGTGCTATGAAAAGGAGAGCGACCATGCTGACTGCCAAGACCACCGAACTCGACCTGACGCAGGTATGGCTCGACAGCGAGCCCGACAGCGCGCGACTACGGGTCACCTTCCCGATCAACAAGTGGGCAGGCTCGAGCGACAGCGCTGTTGTCTACTTCGAGATCGAGCCAGGCGACCGTCTCGCCCGTCACACGGACAGCGCGGAAGAGGTTCTCTACGTTGTTTCCGGCGAGGCCGAGGCTGAGGTCGGCGACGAGCAGGGACGCCTCGCGGCCGGCGATCTCGCCGTCATCCCGGCCATGGTCCCGCATGGCCTCGCGAACGTGGGCGATCAGGCGGTCAAGGTCGTTGGCTTCTTCTCGGAGTCAGAGATCACCTCGACCTTCGACGAGCCGGTGCAGCCGATTGGCGCATCGGTCCTGAACCAGGGCGCCCCGCCACCGGCCTGAGGCCGGCAGGGAGAGGAGACGATCGTGGCTCGCATCAAGACCATCTCGGAGACGAGGCCCGAGGGATTCGTCGTGCACTCGTCTGGCACGTGAAGCGACAGTGCGGCTACCTACCCGGCATCTTCAAGATCCTGATGCCGGACATGGGTCTAGCCCGTCGCCTGGGGACGATCTACAACCGGCTCCAACTCGGCAAGCACTCGCCGTTTAGCCGCTTGCAGCGGGAGATGGTCGCCGTGGTCGTGAACGGAAATGTCAGTGGCGCACCATGACTCGCGCTCCATACGGCGGCCGTGCGCCGTCTGACCGGAGATGAGCACCTGACGCCGGAGTTCGCGACTACCTGGCGGACATACGACCTCGACGAGCCGAGCCGCGCATTGCTCGGCTACGCGGAGAAGCTCACGAAGGCTCCAGGCGAGCTCGAAGACGCGGATTTCGACACCCTGCATGAGTCCGGTTGGGACGAGGATGCCGTCTACGAGGCGACCGCCCTGATCTCGTTCTTCAATTTCAGCGGGCGGATGGAGGCTGCGTCCGGTCTACCGCCGGACGAGGTCCCGGCCGGAGCGACTCCGCCCGAGGCGCGTCAGAGCTAGGTCACCCTCGCCGGGCCTGCGGGCGCGCGGGCCCGGCGACCGCTCTTACATCGGCATCGGCGTGTCTCCCATCAGATGCAATCCGGGCAGCAGCTCGGGGTTCCATGAGACGAAAAAGGCGAAGACGATCAACCCGATCCCGAAGGCGGTGCCGAGCTCCTCGCCGAAGCGCCACGTCTTCTCGAGCAGGATTACGGCAGCGAGTCCTGCCATCCAGGCGAGGTTCATCACACCAACCGCGACCATCACGATCATCAACGACCAGCAGCAGCCGAGGCAGTACGCGCCGTGGTAGATGCCGACCCGCGCGTCGCGCGTGGGCCCGCGGTAGTTGCCGAAGTGCACGAGGAGGCCCAGCGGAGAGCGGCAATGGCGAAGACAGCGCTCTTTGAGCGGGGTTAGCTGGTACGCACCGCAGAGGGCCAGAACGACGGCGCCGATCCAGGGCGCGACCTCGGCGCTCTCGCGCGCCAAGCGCCCGGCGCCCCAGGCCGCGCCGAAAGCGACGACGCCGAACGCGGCCCACACCGCGAGGTACCCGGCGACGAGCGTCGTGAGACGCGCTCCCGCGGCGACGCCAGGCGAGCGCGCGCGCACGGAGCGAACGTAGAGCGACCCGACGGGCGCGACTGACGGGAGCATCATGGCGGCCATCATCACTGTCCACATGCCGATGAAGCTCGGCAGGCTGCGGCCCATCGTTCCGGGCATGTAGCCCATGTCGAGTGCTCCACGCACGGTGAGTGCCCACGCGATCGCCGTCACGGCGAGCAGGCCCGCCCAGACGGCGATCACCGAGCTCGAGAGGCTAGCCGCCCTGCCAGGCGAAGTCGCGGTAGTGGCCATTCTTTCCCATGTTGTCAAAGGACCAGTCGTAGTCGGGATCGTTGTACGTCCCGATCGTGCTGCGGGCGATCGGCAGGTCCTCGCCCATCGGGTGGACGGTGTTGGTCGCTTCCATCACTTTGCCGGTGGCGGGCGAGAGGACGCCCTCCACCTCGAACTCCATGATCCCCGGTACCTCGACACGTCGCCAGGTGTCGCTTGCCTCATAGACGATCGGGACGAGCTTGGGTCCGAGCATCTCACCTATCAGCGGGGATAGCACCTCCGGGACGCCACCGTGGTTGCCAGAGAGGATCTCGACAAGTGCGTTCAGCTGCTCCTCGGAGGCCCGCTCATCCACGTAGAGCGCGACTCGCCAGTCGCCCTCCGCCATGATCGCGGGCGAGTCGACCACCATGATGAAACTGAGTCCGTCGAGCCGGATGTCGTCGAAGTGACCGTCATCGATCCGACAGACGAGTGGAACGAGACAGCGTTCGGTATCGGCCGGCTCCTGCATCGCCGAGGTCAAGCAGGGGCAAAGGACGTCACACGAACAGTTCTCGAAGTAGTCACCAGCAAGCTGCCAGGCCATCTGAGCCCTCCTACTCGTATGGGTACAAACCTACTCCTGCTTCGACATTCTGGCAAAGGCTCTGCCGCCGAACCGACCCTCGGCGTGCGAACGGAGGTGTAGCCAGCGGCTCTTCGAGCCTGTCCTTCCGAGCGAGAGCCGTCTGACCAAGCTGGGCCGTAGGTCGCGCTTCGACTTCGGCAATACTGCCGTCACCACAGCAGAGAGGTGAGACATGCCGAAGTATCTGGTCCTGGCGAGCTACACCAGCGAAGGCGCGGCCGGCCTGCTCAAGGAAGGCGGGAGCTCACGTCGTGAGACCGTCGATCGGATGGTCAGTGGGATGGGTGGAACCCTGGAGGCCCTGTACTACGCCTTCGGCGAGCATGACGTCGTCGGCATCGTCGACGTGCCGGACGATGCCAGCGCGGCCGCGCTGAGCCTCGCCGTCGGCGCTGCCGGCGCGGTCGAGATGAGTCTCACGGTTCTGATCACTCCAGAGACCATCGACGCGGCTGCCGAGAAGGGCGCCGGCTACCGGCCGCCTGGCGCGTAGGCCACACGCAGGCGCAATTCAGCGGCGAGTCAGCGGTTAGACCCGTCCCGCGGCAACGGATGGTCCGGGACTTCATCGGCGCGCGTCGCGTGCGGGCCTACGGCGGTCACTCGGCGGTCTCGACCCTGCGAAAGTTGGGCAGCTGGCGGCCGTCTTCGAGCCGCTCGAAGATCACCTCAACGGGCAGGTCGGCCTCGACCTCGTCCGGCGCGCAGCCCATGACGTTCCCGACGAGGCGGATGTTGTGCTCGAGTTCGATCATGGCGACGACGTAGGGGACCTGACCGGTGAGGACCGGATGTACGGGATGGTTCGCCACGATCCAGCTGTAGACCCGCCCACGACCCGACGACTCGATCCAGTCGACGTCCTGGCTTTGGCACGCGGGGCACATCGGGCCGGGCGGCCATCGCCCTTCCCCGCAGGCACTGCAGCGTGGCAGCAGCAGGCGCTCCTCCTGGCAACCGTCCCAGAACGGTTGTGTGTCGAGGTTTGGCAGCGGTCGCGGCATTCCTTCAAGCATGCGGTCAGTCCTTCCGAAGAATGACGGCAGCGGATAGCTGGGCGACCGAGCTGCAGGACAGGATTAGCTCGGCGCTCTCGACCTGCGCGGTGGACGTCCCGCGTAGCTGCCGGAACGCTTCGATCACATGTGGGAGGCCGTGGATGTAGGCCTCGCTGTGGTTCCCTCCGTGCGTGTTGACCGGGAGCACGTCGTCGACCTCGATCCGTCCGTCCTCGACGAACGAGCCTCCCTCGCCGGGCTCGCAGAATCCGTAGGCCTCGAGCGAGAAGATCACGAACGGCGTGAAGTGGTCGTAGATCATCGCCGCGTCGATCTCCTCGGGGCCGACTTCAGCCGAGCGGTACACCTCGGCGGCGGTGTAGGTCGACTCGGCGACCGCGAGATCGTCGCGGAAGACGATGCCGCTCGTACGCGAGCCGCTGCCCTGTGACACGCCCATGATCCAGGCCGGCGCGTGGCGGAGACTACGAGCACGGTCGGCCGCGGTGAGGACAACCGCGCATGCGCCGTCGCTCTCGATGCAGCAGTCGAACAGCCGCAGCGGGTCGGCGATCAGGCGTGAGGCCTGGTGATCCTCGATCGTGATCGGCGTGCGCATCATCGCGCGCGGGTTGAGACTCGCGTGACGGCGCAGTGCTACTGCGACGGCGCCAAACTGACGACTCGTCGTCCCGTCCTCGATCATGTGCCGTCGCGCGAACTGTCCGAACAGGTGGGCGGGCGTGAGCATGCCCCAGGGCATCTGGAATGCCTCGGCGCCGCCCACCTCGTCCTTCATCCAGGTAGCGCCTTGTCCGTACCGGACGCCGGAGCGCTCGTTCAGAGCGCGGTAGCAGACCACCGTTTCGGCCGCGCCCGCGGCGATTGCCGCTGCGGCGTGCACGACCACCGCATTGCCGCCCGTGCCGCCGTAGCCCACCTGGCTCATCCAGCGGAGGTTCTTCAGGCCCAGGTGTGACGTGAGCGCTGCTTCGTCGACGTGGTCCATGTCGTAGCGAACGAGCCCGTCGATGTCCTCGATCGCGACGCCGGCGTCTTCTGCCGCCTTCTTGATCGCTTCGCAGGCGAGGGAGAGCTCGGTGCGCCCCGACTCCTTCGAGTACGTCGTCTCGCCGACGCCGACAGCTGCGGCTGCGTCTCTCAGGGCGCTCACGGGTGCTGGTCGACGCTAGTGGTGCCGCAGCGCAATGTCAACGCACGCTCCTACCGCTTCGGTCCGGCACGCAGCATCGCGATACCGCCGCGTCCGGATACCGGCACGCCCTACTAGCATCGCGAGAGCGAAGGGTGAGGAAGGAGCTCATGTCCGATTATTACGACCTCGGTGACCACAGCTGGCCTGTGAGCACGTCGTCGGCCGACGCCCAGATGTGGTTCGACCGGGGTCTCAACTGGACGTACGCCTTCAACCACGAGGAGGCGATTCGCTGCTTCGAGCAGGCGATCGCAGCTGACTCTGGCTGCGCGATGGCGCGCTGGGGCGTTGCCTACGCGGCCGGGCCCAACTACAACAAGCCGTGGGAGGCGTTCGACGACGTCGACATGTCGGCGACCGTTGCCAAGGCGTACGCGGCGACGTCGGAGGCGATGCGCCTCCGGGACGGCGGGATCTCACTCGAGCGCGCTCTCATCGAAGCGCTCCCGGCCCGCTATCCGTCTGGGACACCGCACGAGGACTGCGCAATCTGGAACGAGGGCTACGCCGAGGCCATGCGGGGTGTCTACGCGCAGCACGGCAGCGACCACAACGTGGCCGCGCTCTACGCGGAGGCTCTGATGAACCTCACGCCGTGGGAGCTCTGGGATCTCGCTGCCGGCGCTCCCGCCGAGGGCGCGCGTACGGCTGAAGCGACGGCCGTGCTCGAGCGCGCGCTCGAGGATCCCGGCGCGCGATCACATCCCGGCGTGTTGCACATGTACATCCATCTGATGGAGATGTCGCCCCATCCGGAGCGAGCGCTTCGGGTCAGCGACCATTTGCGCGGCCTCGTGCCGGACGCTGGGCATCTCCGGCACATGCCGACGCACATCGATGTGCTCTGCGGCGACTACGCGGGCGTCGTGGAGTCGAATAGCGCAGCGATCGTCGCCGACCGGAAGTTCCTCGATCGCGAGGGCGCCATGAACTTCTACTCCCTCTATCGCTGTCACAACTACCACTTCAAGCTCTACGGGGCGATGTTCCTCGGGAGCTTCGAGGCTGCGATCGGGGCTGCCGACGAGATGGTCGCCACGGTGCCGGAGGATCTGTTGCTCGTCGAGGTGCCGCCGATGGCCGACTGGCTCGAAGGCTTCGTGCCGATGAAGATGCACGTGCTGATCCGGTTCGGGAAGTGGCAGGACATCATCAACACCCCGCTCCCCGAGAACCCCGAGCTCTTCTGCGTGACGACGGCGATGACTCCCTACGCGAAGGGGGTCGCCTTCGCTTCCACCGGTCGGGTCGACGAGGCGGAAGAGCAGCGGGCGCTGTTCGAGGACGCGGTGAGCCGGGTTCCCGACACGAGGTACGTCTTCAACAACACGTGTCTCGACATCCTCGCGATCGCGGGCGAGATGCTCGCCGGCGAGCTCGAGTACCGGCGCGGAGACCACGATGCTGCCTTCGCACACCTGCGGAAGTCGACCGAGCTCGACGACGGCCTGCCCTACGACGAGCCGTGGGGGTGGATGCAACCGACTCGCCACGCCTACGGAGCGCTCCTGCTCGAACAGGGGCATGTCGAGGAGGCCGAGGCCGTCTACCGCGCCGATCTCGGACTGGATGCGAGCCTGGCCCGTGCCTACCAGCATCCAGACAACGTCTGGAGCCTCCACGGCTTCCACGAATGCCTGACACGACTAGGTAGGGAGACCGAAGCCAGCATGATCAAGCAGCGGCTCGACCTGGCGCTCGCCCGTACCGACGTTCCCGTCAAGGCATCGTGCTACTGCCGCCTAGAGCACACTGCCTGAGCGGCTGAGGGAGGTGCAGGTCATGAAGAATCTCGCCGACAGCTTGCGCCGGAGCGCGGAGCGCGCTCCGCAACGCGACGCGATCATTGCTGGCTCGCATCGGCTCTCCTACGACGAGCTGTACGAGAGCAGTCTGCGGTTTGCGGGAGTGCTGCGCGAGCTCGGCGTGCGCCGCGGCGAGCACGTTGCGTTTCTGCTTCCGAACATCCCCGAGTTCACGGTCTGCTACTTCGGGTGTCACGCGGCAGCCGCGGTGGTGGTGCCGCTCAACGTGCTGCTCAAGACGGACGAGATCGCGTACCACCTCGACGACTCCGATGCCGTAGCGCTTGTGGTCGACGTGGCGCTGCTTGGGCAGGCGCTGCCGGCCGTACAGCAGACGCCCGGCTGCCGCCGGGTGATCATCGTCGGGGGAGCGGGGAACACAGATGGCGTTCCGGAGGGCGTCGAGGCGGTCGACTACGGCGCGGCGATGGAAGCCGCGTCGCCTGCCGAGGCAAGGCCGGCAGCGGCGGAGGACACCGCGGTCATCCTCTATACGTCAGGTACGACGGGACGCCCGAAGGGCGCCGAGATGACGCACAGCAACCTGTCGCTCAACGCCGAGTACATGGCGACGCGGGTCACGCCGATCGACGAGTCGTCGACGTGTCTCGTCTGCCTGCCGCTGTTTCACAGCTTCGGCCAGACAGTGCCGCAGAACGCTCACGTGTCGGCCGGCGGAACGATGGTCTTCATGTCGCGATTCGATCCGACGGAGGCGCTGTCACTGATGCAGGAGCACCGAGTCTCGTACTTCGCGGGCGTGCCGACGATGTACTTCTCGATTCTCGACTCGCCGGCGAGCGCCGATTTCGATCCGGCCGCGCTTCGCTACTGCGTCTCGGGCGGTGCTCCGATGCCGGTCGAGGTCATGTTGACCTTCAACGAGCGCTTCTCGACGACCATCCTGGAGGGTTACGGGCTGTCCGAGACCTCGCCGGTGGCGAGCTTCAACATGCTCGACCGACCGCAGAAGCCAGGCTCGGTCGGCCGGCCGATCGAGGGCGTCGAGTTCCGTCTAGTCGATACGGACGGCGAGCCCGTCACCGAGTCTGGGACCCGCGGCGAGATCTGGATCAAGGGCCACAACGTCATGAAGCGCTACTACGGCAAGCCCGAGGCGACCGCCGATGCTGTCCGCGAGGGCTGGTTCCGCTCCGGTGACGTCGGCACCGTCGACGAGGACGGCGACTACTACATCGTCGACCGGATCAAGGACATGATCCTGCGAGGCGGCTTCAACGTCTATCCGCGCGAGGTCGAGGAGGTGCTCTACACGCACCCCGCGGTGGCGGAAGCCGCGGTGATCGGCGTGCCCGACGAGCGGCTGGGCGAGGAGGTGGTGGCGTTCGTCGCGTGTGGGGCGAACGCGACGGTCGAGCCTGAGGAGCTGATCGAGCACTGCAAGGATCGGCTCGCGGCCTTCAAGTACCCGCGCCAGGTGACCGTGCTCGACACGTTGCCCAAGGGGTCGACGGGAAAGATCCTCCGGCGGGCTCTGCGAGAAGATTGACGCGTGCAGCACGGATCAAGCGGTCGGCTCGACGGTCGCTCTGTCACTGGTCGAAAGTTCTAGCTCTTACAGAAGGGGGCGTCTGCGTCAAAGAAGACGTCGGTCGCGGGCCTGATCTCGTCTGACAGTTCGCTCACGACGCCGCAGTACGGAGACTCGGGGCCCGAGTTCGCATCGAGGGCCTGTCTCGTCGCGGCACTGTCTCCTCCTTCTCCTTCGGCCTTCGCGATGACGACGACCTCCTCCATGAGCGCGAGTTCCTCGTCGAAGAAGCGGAGGATGCGCTCGTGGTCGGTGACGTACGCATCGGGCGGCGTGAGCGTGGCGACAGCATCGATTGTCGCCACCTGAGCCGCGACGACCTCGTCGCCGGTAGCGGCGATGATCGCAGCTACGGGCGCGGGCGCTCCCGGATCGTCGGACGCTGCGAAGAACAGGCTGCCCGGATTCTTGAGCTGGTGGACGAACAAAATATCGAACAGGTCGAAGAGGTAGGGCTCCTCCGGTACTCCCTCATCGAGTTCCAGCGAGCGGCCGACCGGGGACCCGGGCTTCAGTGCGGCGCCAAATGCCGGATCGACTTCGGTTGCCTCCGGGAAGCCGAGCAGCCCGAGCCGGATGTTGTTCGTTTCGAACCCGACGCGGTCGCCGTCACGAGCGGCCTCGCCGATCAGCCTGTCGAGTCGTACTTGTTCCTCGAGCAAGAGCAGCCACCGAGCGTGGTCGTCCGCGAAGCGCTCCGGTGGGTCGAGCTCGAGCGCCACAGTCTGCACGGCGGCGAATGCTTCACCAGCCCCGGCTTCGTAGAGCGCGCGGAGCAGGGCTTCGTCGTTCACGTACGTGCGCTGGATGGCGCGACCGAAGTTTGCGTTTCGCTCATCGAACTCATTCTGGGCGCTTCGAACTCCTTCGAGGTAGGCGATCTCGGCCTCGTCGAGTTCGCTGAACTCACTGAAATCGCCCTGATCGGAGCCGAACGGCGACAGGAACGCGAACTCGGCGTAGCTAGGATCCAACGCCGCGACGAGATTGGCGGTCTGCAAGGCGACCTCATCCGAGAGTTCCGTCAGCCTCGCGTCGTCGCCAGCGCTGGCGGCTGCGGTGGCGGCCTCCTGCCGCGTGATCGTCGCCCGTAGCTCCGCGACATGGCGTTCGATTTCGGCAGCGAGCTCGGGTGGAGCGTCGAGCGACTCGAGCAGCTCGGTGTAGTCCGTCATCACCGCGGCGATCGTTGCGATCCCGTCGGCTACGGGCCCCATGAGCGACTGCTCTGGAGAGAGCTCGACGGTGTCGTCGCCGATCTTCTGCTCCGCCTCGTCGATCTCGGCCCGCGCCGCGTCGCGGGCAGCCCGTACCGTGTCCTCGAAGGTCGCCGATGTCGAGTCTGTGCCGTCGGTCGGCGGAGCCTCGGTGGGTGCCTCCACGGTCTCCTCTGCGGCCGGCGACTCAGCGGCCCGTGTGGGCTCGGAGGTGGCGTCGTCGCCACCTCCGCACGCGGCGACCATCAGCGCGATGACGATCATGAGTGCAGCTGTTGCTGCGAGAGAACGTGGCGTTGAGCCCCAGATATGACGTGTGTTCGCGCTGCTGATGCCGTTTAGATGCGACGCCCCCGCATTCGGGTGCGCGTTCGCCAAGTCCTGCGGTCGGCGGCGCACCTCGCCCCTCGCCCGGCGCCCAGCGCGCGTCGGTGAGCGGTGACTGGCGAGCGCGCGCCCGCCGTGCAATCCTGTCAGTGTGGAGCTCGGGAAGTTCGAGAGGGTTATGCAGGTCGAGCCCGTCGACGATCCGGTCCCGCGCCGCTCGCCTGCGCTCCGGCTGGTGGCGGAAGAAGGCTCGACGCACGGAGCCGAACGAGATCCCGAACCAACTCTCGCCCTGGAGCCCGGCCCCTGAGCGAGTGCGGCGATGGTCGACGCAGGCGTCCACGCTCCTGACTACGTCGAGCCCACCGTGGGCTGGCGGGCGTGGGAGGTCGTCGAGTCGGACGGTGTTCTTCAGCTGAGCTCGCTGCGCTACGCGGGCATCTGGGAGCCCGGGACGGAGGTTGCGGCTACGTGCCGCCGATCTCTTGCGTACCTCCCCTGGGGCCGGATGCCGATTCATACCGCGCCAGCGTCTGACTGTGTGTGCGGGATCTACGGCGCCGTGAAGGTCGAGCACGCCCGCCCGTTCCTCTGGGTGGCGGGAAGTGAAGCTGCTGCGTACCGGGTGGTCGGACGCGTGTCGCTCTGGGGGCGCGTTGTGCAAGCGCAGTTTGGATGGCGCGCCGAGTTCGGGTACCCGGAGCATCTCTACGTGCCAGCGACCACGCATTACGCCCGGCTCGGTTGGCGTCGGCGGCGGCTTCGCGCCGAGGAGGTTGCCTCCGAGCTCGAGGCGTACGCTGTGCCCGTCGACGTCGTCGACGGCGTCGAGTCGGCCCACGCCTCTCGAGTCGTGACCCGGATCGCCGCGTAACGTCGCCCCGCCGGGTATTGGATCCGCACGTTTCGCAAACCGTCTTGGTGTCGAATCCGTACTCCTCCGCAACCAGGACACTCGACGAAGGAGCGACGGCGTGACGAAGGTCGACCAGGTACAGAAGCTCACCGATCTGCTGAACGACGGCAAGATCTCTCGCGGGCAGTTCGTCAGGCGGGCGTCGACCCTTGGCCTCGGCGTCGCCGCTCTGGGCACGATCCTTGCGGCCTGCGGCGGCGACGACGACTCGGCGGCCCCGTCCGAGCCAGCGGCGGCTCCGCCCGCCGAGCCCGCAGCCGAGCCGCCTCCGCCGGCGGCCGAGCCGCCACCGGCCGAGCCCGAGCCGGCGCCTGCCGGCGCCTCTATCGGCACGGCCGACGTAGACGCAACGGGCCTCGCGGCCGTCGAGACCGATGCGGGCAAGATCGCCGTAGCCAACGTCGATGGCGACTACTTCGCTTTCGACGACACGTGCACGCATCAGGGCTGCTCGCTTTCGACGGGCTCGCTCGACGGAACCTCCGTGACGTGCCCATGCCACGGGAGCACGTTCAACGTTACGACCGGCGAGGTCGTCAACGGCCCGGCGATGCGCCCCGTCGAGGTCTACGTGATCGGCGTCAACGGCGAAGAGATCGAGATCGAGCTCGCCTAGGCCGCGGCGTCAGTGAGGGCGGCCCGCGGAGAACCTGGTAGCGATCGCCGGTGATCTAAACTCAAGGCCCTGGCCATGAGGAACGGAGCCCAACGCTGAGCGTCGAGCCCGTGCGGCCCCCAAAGCTCTGGGAAGCAGTACTCGAGCGGTTGCGCGACGCGATCCTGAGCGGGGAGCTCAGGCCGGGCACGAAGCTGATCGAGACCGACCTCGCGGAGCGGTTCGGAACGAGCCGTGGCCCCGTCCGGCAGGCCATTCGAGAGCTGATGGCAGCAGGCCTCGTCGTCGAGTTGCCGAGGCGCGGCACGGTCGTCTCGACGATGACCGCTCGCGACCTCGCCGAGGTCTATGCGATTCGAGAGGCGCTCGAGATCGGCGCTGGCAAGGCCGCGATCCAACGAGCCAGCGACTCGGAGCTCGCGGCGCTCGAGCTGCACCTCGCCGCCATGGAAGAGTCATGGCGCGTCGGAGCCGACTATCTCGTGAGCGCGCTCGACGACATGGCCTTCCACCGCGGCCTCATCGCCCTCGCGGGCAACGAGCGCATGGCAACGATGAACGAGCAGATGCTCGTTCAGACGCAACTGCTGCTTCGGAGCGCCGCGGAGGGAAACCCGACGCTTCGCAGCGGCATGAAGCACAGCGCGCACCGGGATATCCATGCGGCGTTGCTTGCTCGCGACGTCGGCGCGTTGCAGGCGGCGCTTGAGGCCCACTATCGCTACGCCGACGACCGCCTTTTTGCCGGGCTCGAGTTGGCCGGCGAGGCTTGACAGTGCGCCGGCCGGAGAGTTACTGTTAACAGTTAACAGAGGGCTAAAGTGAGA
Organism: Actinomycetes bacterium; assembly: GCA_030598925.1. Classification (GTDB taxonomy): domain Bacteria; phylum Actinomycetota; class Thermoleophilia; order Gaiellales; family Gaiellaceae; genus JAUVPB01. The sequence goes on along the minus strand of JAUVPB010000054.1, from coordinate 1,213 downwards.
CGCATCAGGGGCATACTCAGGTAATGGCCACGATCGCGGAGCTTGGCACGCGCATCGAACTTGTCTCGATGGACAGCCATTTCCATGACATCTCGATCGCGCTCTACGAGCAGAAACGAGAGCGCTCGCGCGTTGCGCTCGTGCACTCCTACAGCTCGAAGGACGGGGTCAGCGAACGGCTCGACGCCGTCGTCGACTCGATGGCGATCCTCGGTGGTCTCGAGCGCCTCGACTCGGACAGCAGCGAAGTGCATTTCGCATGCGGGACCTGGCATCGGGCCGCGGCCAAGCGCGCGTTTCTCGAGGCCTGCAAGCTCGCCTCGGATCAAGCTGCCGAGGCGCGACCGCTCGAGGCGGCTGACGGCCGGAGCGGTCAGGAGATCTGCGTCCAGGGTCAGGGCTCCGGCCGCTACCGCGTGTACGCCGAAGGGGCAGAGGACGAATCGAAGAGCCGCGCGCCGGCCATCGCACGCGGGCTCGCCAAGCTAGCCGAGCTCGATCTCGACGACGACGGCGTGACCGTGGCGTTCGATTGCGGTCAGGACCACGATGAGATCGTCGGCCTCTTGCTCGTCCGGGCCCTCAACCTTCGCGCGACGCTCCGGGACGACGCGGCCGCGTCGTCCCGCGGCACGCTCGCCGCACCAAGCGCACAGGAGCAGACGTGAGCCAATCCGCCCCCACCGAGACCATGACGAGCCGTGAGCGGGTCCTCGCCGCGCTTCGCCAGGAGCCGGTCGATCGTACGCCTCTGGTCAACCCGACGTCGGTCGCCACCGTCGAGCTGATGGATCTCGTCGACGCTCCGTTCCCCCACGCGAACCGGGAGCCCGAGCTAATGGCCCGCCTGGCGGCAACCGGGCGGACAGAACTCGGGTTCGACTCGGTCATGCCGGTTTTCTCGATCATCCAGGAGTCCTCGGCACTTGGCTGCCAGATTCAGTGGGAGCAGAAAGACAACTGGCCAACCGTTCGGATGAGCGAACCGATCTACGAGACACCCGACGACATTCGAGTTCCCGACGATCTACTCGAGCATCCGGACACACGCTGCGTGATCGAGGCGATCAAGCTCCTCAAGCAGCAGTTCGGCGACGAGGTGGCGGTCATCGGCAAGACGATGGGGCCCTGGTCGCTCGGCTATCACTGCTTCGGCGTCGAGCCGTTTCTTCTGATGTCGCTCGACGATCCAGAGCGCACAAAGCTGTGTCTC
>JAUVPB010000338.1 GCA_030598925.1 Actinomycetes bacterium | reverse complement strand
TCTCGGGCTCAGCGACGGAGATCACGCCGACGCTGCCCGGACGTACCTCCACACGATGGCTCTTCGGCAGGCCGAGGCCGGTGCGGCGTTCCTCGACGTGAATGTCGACGAGATCGCGCCCAGGCTCGCTACGCAGATCGAGGCCATGCGCTGGCTCGTCGAGCTGCTCGCGCCCGTGTCACCCGTGCCTCTTTCGATCGACTCGTCGAACCTCGAGATCATCCGGGCTGGCTTCGAGGCTCTCGATGGCCGCGGCCGGACGCCAATACTGAACTCGGCCTCGCTCGAGCGCCTCGACGCGCTCGAGCTCGCTACCGAGACGGACTGCCGCGTGATCGTCACGGCAGCTGGTGACTCCGGCATGCCGTCCGGGGCTGCAGAGCGCGTCGCGAACGCGACCACGATGGTCGAGCACGCCACGTCACGGGGAGTCCCGCTCGATCGCATCTACATCGATCCGCTCGTGTTCCCGATCTCGGTCGACGCGCAGTTCGTCAACCATTGCCTCGACGCGATTCGCGAGCTCAGACAGCGACTCGGCCCCGAGGTTTGGCTCACCGGTGGCATGAGCAACGTCAGCTTCGGTCTACCTCACCGGCGGCTGCTGAACGACGTTTTCATCATGCTCGCAGTTGAGGCCGGCGCCGACAGCGGGATCATTGACCCAATTGCCAGTGCGCCAGCAAAGGTGCTCCAACCCGACCGCTCTAAGCGGTCGTTCGAGCTTGCGACGGATGTCCTCACGGGCGCTGACGAGCACTGCCGCGCCTACCTGAAGGCCTATCGGGCGGGCGAGCTCGAGGAGCAGGAGGGCTCGTAGCCGTGGCGAGCTATCGCGTTCTTTCGTGGCGAGGTATTCCCGCGCAGGTAAAGGTGACAGTGGACGGTGTGCGTCCGCTCAACGCAACGCTCCCCGACTGGTTCCAGCACGAGATCGATCGCGTTGCGATGAGCGAGGGTCTCTTCGGCAGCGACGACTATCTCGAGCAGTGGGAGTGGTCCGAGGACCGGGAGCGTGAAGGCGACGCTCAGGCGGTTCTCGACAGTGTGATGGCCGAGCTCAAAGCCGAATGGGAGCCGGCTAGGACGGGCGTGGCGGGCAGCGAACCGAGCAGCTAGGGGACGGTGTGCGGTCGGCTGGGGTCGCACCGGCTCTGCTCGTGCTCTAGGCTCGGCCGGAACGCGCACTGCGCGCAAACGTCATCCCGACGAGGAGGTCACAATGCTCGTTGTCACGATCACTCACCCGGTCGAGGACTACGCAAGATGGAAGAGCGCTTTCGACGGATTCGAAGTCGAGCGAGAGGCGTCGGGTACAAAGTTCGAGCGCGTTCTTCAGGACGTCGACGATCCGAACATGGTCACCGTGGTCATGGGCTTCAGCGACCGAGCCCAAGCCGACAGCTTCCTCGGGCTGCCTGCGCTCAAGGACGCGATGCAAGCCGCCGGTGTCTCCGGTGAGCCGAAGTTCCACTTCATGAACCAAGTCGCCAGCTACGACCACTGAGATCGGGGCGTCGGTTGAGACGGCGCCAGATCGCTGCGGGCTCGTCAGGCTGCTGACCCGCCCCCGCACGCTTGGGTAGTCTCCTGCCCGGCCGGATGAGGATCGGAGTTCCCAAAGAAACCGCGGCGGGAGAGCGCCGAGTTGCCCTGGTCCCGGACACCGTTCGGACCCTGATCGGGACAGGCTTGGAGGTTACGGTCGAGGACGGCGCCGGCGAGGCCGCCGGGCACCCCAACGCCGGATACGTCGATGCGGGGGCGGCCGTCGGGAGTGGCGAGGAGGCGTGGTCGGCTGATGTGGTGCTGTGCGTCGCGACGCCGGCGGTGGACGACATCAGGCGCCTGCGTGCCGGGAGCGTCCTGA
>JAUVPB010000112.1 GCA_030598925.1 Actinomycetes bacterium | reverse complement strand
GTAAGCCCGACGAACACGGGCACCAGACCGAGAGAGAAGATCGCGAGCCGCCAGTCGAGCACGAACATCGCCACGACGGTCGCCAGAACGGTGGTCGCGTTCGCCACGATCGACGTCGCCGTCGTCGTCACGACGTTCTGCACGCCTCCGATGTCGTTGCTGATACGAGATTGAATCTCGCCGGTGCGCGTACGGGTGAAAAACGCGAGCGAGAGGCGCTGGAGGTGCCGGTACACCCTCGAGCGGAGATCGTGCATGACGCGCTGGCCTACCTGGTTCGACAGCAGCGTCTGAAACACGCCGATAACCCCTGTGAGAACCGCGATCGCGATCATCCCGCCGGCGAGAACTGAGAGCAGCGCGTTGTTGCGTTCTGGAAGGGCTGTGTCGAGAATCGCGCGTAGCAGGAACGGCGACACCATCCCCAGGCCTGCAGAGATGACGATAAGGCCGAGCACCGCGCCTAGCCGCGCGCGATAGGGACGGAAAAGATGGGCTACGCGCCGAAGGTTCGTCTGCCGAACAGCTCGATCTGCCGGGCGGGCCGCCTCGTCGTCAGAGGCTCGAAACGCGTTGTCTCTAGCCACGTCGGAATATCACTTAGGTACAAACGTTATAGCTACTATGCATCTTGTAGAGCGTACCGATTCCGTTCACCTGAACCGCCGTCCAGGAGTAAGAGACTCATGACTGAGACCCTCCGCCTTGTCCCTCTCGACGACATCGTCGTCTTCCCGAATATGAACCTCACGCTCGCCATTGACGTCGAAACTGACGACCGCGTTCTGCTGGTCCCGCGTCATGGAACAGAGTTTGCCAGCGTTGGGACGATCGCCGAGGTCACCGACCGGGTAACCCTCCCCGGCGGAGCCCCGGCCGTGTCGCTCAACGCGCTCAGCCGCGGACTCGCCGGCGCAGCCCACACAGATGCCCATGGCGTACTTCGCATTGAGACGGAGGCGTTCTCCGACGACGACTCGGTCTCCGGCGACCTGCGCGAGCTCGAGCGTGAGTACCGGGCTGTCGTCGAAGAGATCCTCGAGCTCCGCGGCGACGACGGGCGCATCTCCGCCTTCGTGCGTTCGATCACCACGCCCGGCGCGCTCGCTGACACCGCGGGCTACGCGCCTGACCTGTCGTTCGAGCACAAGGTCGAGCTCCTCGAGGCGCTCGACGTGCGCACGCGCCTCGAAACCGCCGTTGCTTTCCAGCGGGAGCGGCTCGCCGAGCTTCAGGTGCGCACTCAGATCCGCAACGACGTCGACTCAGCCGTACAGAAGCAACAGCGAGAGTTCGTCCTACGCCAGCAGCTCGACTCGATCAGACGAGAGCTCGGCGACGACAGCTCTTCGATCGTGGACGAGTACCGTGCGAAGCTGACCGAGGCGGAATTGCCGGAAGCCGTGCTGGATCAGGCTGAGCGAGAGCTCGACCGGCTCGAGCGGGCCGGCGAAAGCACCGGAGAGGCCTCGGTCATCCGCACCTACCTCGACTGGTTGCTCGCCGTTCCCTGGGGAACCCGTTCAGACGATCAGCTCGACGTCACGCGAGCGCGCTCGATTCTCGATGACGACCACGCTGGCCTCGAGGACGTCAAGGAGCGCGTAACGCAGTACCTGGCCGTGCGACGGCTGCGGCACGAGCGCGGGATCAGCGATGATCGGCGCTCCGGCGCGATCCTGACTCTCGTCGGCCCACCGGGCACCGGCAAGACGTCGATCGGGGAGTCGATCGCGACGGCGATGGGCCGCGAGTTCGTCCGCATGTCGCTCGGCGGTGTCCGCGATGAGGCTGAGATCCGAGGCCACCGCCGCACCTATCTAGGAGCGCTGCCGGGACGCCTCGTCCGCGCGCTGCGCGACGCGGGAACCATGAACCCGGTCATCATGCTCGACGAGGTGGACAAGGTCGGAGCCGACTGGCGCGGCGACCCGTCAGCCGCCTTGCTCGAGGTGCTCGACCCGGCGCAGAACCACGCGTTCCGGGATCACTACCTCGATATAGAGATCGACCTCTCTGACGTCTTCTTCATTGCGACAGCGAACGTTGCCGAGCTGATTCCAGGGCCCCTGCTCGACCGGATGGAGGTCATTCGCTTCGACGGCTACACGGTCGATGAGAAGGTCACAATCGGCCGCGACTACCTCTGGCCGCGCCAACTCAGCCGCAACGGCTTGCGCGAGGATGAGGTCACGGTGGAGGACGATGTACTCGATGTGATGGTGCGGGACTACACACGCGAGGCGGGTGTCCGCCAGCTCGAGCGAGAACTCGGCGCCGTGCTCCGAAAAGTCGCGACCGAGATCGCAGAGGGCAACGTGCAGGACCGCGTCGACGTGGACATCGATCTCGTTCGGGATGCCCTGGGGCGCCCAAAGCACTTCGCCGAGGCGGCGGAGCGCACCGCGACTCCAGGGGTCGCGACTGGGCTAGCAGTAACCGGGACCGGTGGTGACGTCCTGTTCGTCGAGGCGACGACGATGAGCGGCACGGGCGATCTCGTTCTCACGGGCCAACTCGGCGACGTGATGAAGGAGTCAGCGCGCATCGCCCTCTCGTACGTACGCGGCGAGGACGAGATCGACCTCGACGACGACGCCTTTGCGTCGCGCACCTTCCACGTCCACGTGCCGGCCGGCGCGATCCCAAAGGACGGGCCGAGCGCAGGCGTCACGATGGTCACCGCCTTGGCGTCGCTTCTCACCGACCGTCCGGTGAAGCACACGGTCGGCATGACCGGCGAGGTCACGTTGAGGGGTCGCGTCCTTCCGATCGGAGGCGTCAAGCAGAAGGTGCTTGCGGCACACGCCGCGGGTCTCACCGAGGTCATACTGCCGGAGCGCAACCGGTCCGACCTGGAAGATGTGCCGGAAGCCGTGCGCGAAGAGATGACCTTCCACCCTGTTATGACAATCCGCGAGGTGCTCGAGCTCGCGCTCGAGCCTGTCGCCTCCGATGTCGCGCTGCCGGCGGTGTAGCCCGCTCCCGGACGAGGTCCGGCAAGCAGCGAGCCTGCTAGAGCGGCGATGGCTCCTGTCGGTCGTGTACGCAGCCCACTCGGGAGCGATCCGATTCAACGAGTTCCGCCAGGTGCTTGGCGCGATCCCCCCACGCACGCTCGCCACGCGACTCACCGAGCTCGAGGAGGCCGGCATCCTCGAGCGGCATGTCATCGATGCCCGGCCGCCGCGCGTTGAGTACCGCCTGACTCCACGCGGCGAGCGGATGGGATCGCTGCTCCGCGCGATCCGCAAGTGGGCCTGCGAGAGCGCGCCCGTTGGCGATAGTCCCGGTCGCTGAACCGTGCAGGCCACAGAGATCGAGGAAGGCCTGTGGCACTGGACAGGCCCTGCCGTCACGACGTCGCGTGGCTCGCTGGACAAAGGCTCGGTCTACTACGAAGCACCGGACGCCCTCGTTCTCGTCGATCCCGTGGCACCGGTCGGCGCGCACACGGATCCGTTCTGGCGCGCGCTCGACCGCGACGTGGCGCGAGTCGGGCTGCAGGTGCTTGTCATCCTCACCACGCGCAAGCATGCCCGTGACCAGGAGGCGATCGAGAACCGCTACAGCGCGACGACGGTACAAGCCTGGGAGTGCGGCGAGCATGAATCATCGCCCGCCGGTCGTCTGCCACGGCTCCCGACCGCCGTCGAATTGCGTGCGTGCGGCCGCGGGGGCGAGCGAGCTATCTGGCTGCCGCGGCGGCGAACGATCGTAGCCGGCACCGTCATTCACGGTGTCGACGGTGTGGCGCTGTCTCGGGACGTTGGAGCAGACGCGGCGCCAACAACCCACGCGGCCGAGGCCGAGCTCGCTGCACTCGCCGAGCTAGACCCGCGCCATGTACTCACCTGTGTCGGCCCGCCGGTGCTCGATGTCGGCGGGGAAGCTCTGAGGCGAGCACTCAGCTAGTCACGCGCATCGGGCCTGGATCAACGGCTGCGCGGTGCGGTCACTCGGCGCCGTCGTCTGGTTGATCCGAGAACTCGTCCTTTTCCTCGTCGAGCGCTAGCTCGATCGAAAGCGCGCCGATGCGCGGCCCGTCGACATCGGCGACCGTGAAACGGATCCCCTGCCACACGACCTCGTCACCTTTGACCGCCGCCCGATCGAGCTCGCCGAAGACGAACCCCGAGAGCGTGTGGAAGTCCTCCTGAGGGAGGGACGTACCGAATTCCTCGTTGAAATCGTCGATCGGGTAGGTGCCGTCAACGCGAACACGCCCGTCGTCAAGGCGCACGATCGAGTCGTCCGGCAGGTCGTACTCGTCCTCGATCTCACCCACGATCTCCTCGAGGACGTCCTCGAGCGTGACGATGCCCTGCATCGAGCCGTACTCGTCGACAACGACTGCCAGGTGCTGATTCGTTCGGCGGAATTCGCCTAGAAGCACGGCGAGGTTCTTCGTCGCTGGCACGACGTACGCAGGCCGCAGCATCTCCTCGACGCGGATGGCGTCGATGCCACCCTCCCAGAACGCCGTGAACAGGTCACGTACGTGAAGGATCCCCGCGACCTCGTCGAGGTTCCCACGGTAGGCCGGATAACGCGTGAACGGGGAGTCGACGACGGCTGCGAGACACTCGGCTGCCGGCAGCTCGACCGACACCGCGACAACGTCTGGGCGCGGCACCATGACCTCCCGAACCTCCTTGTCGCCGAAGTCGAAGACCTTGTAGAGCATCTCCTCCTCGGCCTCCTCGATCACACCCGTCTCCTCGGCCTCGGCCAGGATGCTGCGTATCTCCTCCTCGGTGTGAACCATCACTCCGGTCGGTGACGACTGAATGCGGAGGGGCCGAAGAATGGCGCGCGCGGACGTCTGGAGAACCCACACGAGCGGCGCGATGAGCGTCTGGAACCAGCTGACCGGGATGGAGACCGCGACGGCGACACGTTCGGCCCTCTCCAGCGCAATCGCCTTGGGTACCAGCTCCCCGATTACGACGTTCAGGTACGTAATGATCGCGAAGGAGAGGATGAACGAAACCGTTGCGGCCACGTACGGATCGAAGAACTGGCTCAGCAGGCCTTGTCCGATCGCGCCGAGCAAGATCGCGAGCGCCGTGATCCCGACCTGGACCGCGCTGATGAAGCGCACGGGGTCGGCCATGAGCTTGAGCGCCGCTGCGGCGCCGCGACTGCCGCCATCGGCGAGATCGACGAGTCTCGTACGGCGCGCGGTGACGAGCGAGTACTCGGCTATCACGAAGAACCCATTGCCTGCAACGAGCAGCAGAATGAGAACGATGCCGAGAGGGTCGCTCACGCCCCGTCAGACGGGGCGCGGGTACTGGGAATTATCCGCGTCCAACCTTCCTTCTCATTATAGCTCGCCCCTCGGTAGACGCCTCGCGGCGTGCTCCGCGAGCCGCACCGCCACTTTGAGCAAGCCGCCCCGCCGGATGAGACACACCAGGGCGCTCTACGGTCGTTCCCACCGGACCAGCGAATCCACTTCGACGCGAACGATCTGGCTGTTGGCCTCGAGCCACGCGAGGTGAGAAAGTGTCTCGGCAACGGCGAACCTGCGCCCGTGAGTAGGAAGCTCCGTGCCGAAGAGTCGAACCGAGACCTCGTAAGCGCTGAGCGACTCCTGCCCGACGTGGGTCATTGTTGCCTCGAGGCGCTCCTGGTGGTGCCGCTTCAACTCGGCAGCTCTCGCGGCGGGGTCCTCGACCGGGTGGTGGTGGCCACCGAACGCCACCGAGGGACGCAACGCAATCGTCCTGTCGAGCGACGTGAGGTAGTCGCCAAGCGGATCCCCGTGGCTTTCTGGGTGGAGACCGATATTCGGCGAGATCGTCGCTAGCAGGTGATCCGCGGCGAGCATCCGCCCAGTTGTCGTGCCGAGAAGCACGATCTGCCCGTCAGCGTGACCGGGCATTGCGACGACCTCCCACTCCTCACCCGCGGCGATCAGCTTCTCGCCCGGCCGGAGTACGTCAGGCTCACGAGGCCACAGCACGTGTGTACGGAGGTCGTTCGCCTCCCCTATTACGTCGCTGGCGAGCTCCGCCGATAGACCGTGCCCGCGGTACCAGAGAGCGAGTCGGCTTGACCAATCGGACGATCCCCATACGCGTTGTGCGACCCGGTGATCGATCTCGCTCTGACTGACTCGAGCGCCCGTCAACTCGACGAGGTGGCCCGTGCCGCCGATGTGGTCGGGGTGGAAATGCGTAACGACGATGCGCGATACCGGAGCAGCAAGCTCGCGCAACGCGTCTGCCCACAGCCCCCGTGCTTCCGGCGTCCCGAGGCCGGTGTCCACAGCGATCCAGCCATCCTCGCTCTCCAGGAGGTATGCGTGAACGTGGTCGAGCTGCCAAGGCAGCGGGAACGTCACGCGTCTGACTCCTTCCGAGACCTCGAGCACGCGACCACCCTATAGCCGGCGAATTCCAGCGCGGACCCCGTACGTCGCGTCGATGGGAAGGAGCGCTCGCTGGCCCTAGACCGAACGTATGTTCTATACTGGGACATGGCCGCGGTGACCTACCTCGAGGATCACTGCAAGTCGGCTCTCAACGCGGCGCCCGACGGGACACGACTCCCCTACCGTTGGACGATCAATCCCTACCGCGGCTGCACGCACGGCTGTCACTACTGCTTCGCGCGTGCCTACCACGCGTATCTCGATCTCGGTGTCGGCGACGACTTCGTCGAGCGCATCGTGGTCAAGACCAACGTCGTCGAGGTCCTGCGACGTGAGCTCGCGGCTCCCAAATGGACGGGTGAACCAGTTGCAATGGGCACCGCAACTGATCCGTATGAACCTGGCGAGGCACGTTACCGCCTGACCCAGGGCGTGCTCGGGAGCCTCCATGCTTTCGAGACGCCCGTGTCAATGCTCACGAAATCGACGCTCGTGGCTCGGGACCTGGAGCTGTTCCGGCGCCTCGACGACACGGTGGGCGCATCCGTGGCGATGAGCATCAGCACGCTCGACGATGAGCTTCGACGCCTGGTCGAACCGGGTACGCCGCCGGCGAGGTCCCGGCTCGAGGTTCTGCGCCGCTTTGCTGACGCGAGCGTCCCGACCAGTGTCCTTGTCGCTCCAATCCTGCCGTTCCTGACCGATGACGAGGACCAACTCGAGTCGTTGCTGCGTGCCTGCTCAGACGCGGGCGTCAGAAGCGTCGCCGGCATCGTCCTGCACATCCGACCCGGCATTCGGGAGCACTTCTGGCCGTGGCTGCGCGAAGCCTTGCCGGATCTCTATCCGCCGTACCAGCGTCTCTATGGAGCGAGATCGCACGCCCAACGCGAGTTCCGCCTGCAGATCGCGGAACGCTTCACGCGTGTGCGCGACCGGGTGGGCCTCGACGGAGCACCGCGCCGACTCGAAGCTCGCCGCAAGGTCGAGCCGAGCCAGCTCACACTGTCTCTGTAGATCAGCACGCACTGCTCGAGCGTGCTGGCGAAACTACCCAAACCAGGCCCATTGCCGTCCCTCAGTCGGGGGAGGGGCAAGCTGCTGAGGTACGCCAAACGGGGGAGGACTGAAACCACCCGTAAAGGTCGTAGCACTGTCCGCCGATACAGCCTTTGCGACTCCGACGCGCCGCCTCCCTGGTGTGTCTCACCCGCAGAAAGGAACTGCTGGTAGCAACAATGGGATCCGAGATCACATGCCTGATTGCCGACGACCACGAGGTCGTCCGCGAGGGACTGCGCCTCTCCCTGTCGCGAGCGCCACATATTCGAGTCGTTGGTGAGGCGACAGACGGTGCGAGCGCCGTCGCACTCGCAGAGCGTCGCCGCCCTAGCGTCGTGATCATGGATATCCGCATGCCGGGCCAGGACGGCCTCGAAGCAACCAAGGAGATAACCGAGAAGCTTCCTGAGACCAACGTGCTCCTCTTCACCGCGTACGACGAGCGAAGCCTCCTGACCCGTGGTCTCGAGGCCGGCGCCAAGGGTTACCTCCTCAAGGAATCGCCCAACCAGACATTGGTCCGCGCGATCGAGAAGGTCTCCGAAGGAGACGGCTACATCGACCCGGCACTCATGCCCGCGTTCCTCTCACGAGATCGTGAGGACATCCTGACGGCCCGCGAGCGCGAGATCCTCAAGCTGCTCGCCGACGGAATGTCCAACGCAGACGTCGCGGCGAAGCTGTTCATCAGCCAGGAGACGGTAAAGAGCCACGTGCGGCACATTCTCGCCAAGCTCGAGGCAGATACGCGAACACATGCAGTCGCAATCGCGCTGCGTGACTCGATCATCGATTAGCCGGGCGCACTCGCTCTGCTCGACGTCTGATGGCACAACTCGGAAAAGGCTTCGGCTCTCTTCTCAGTGTGGCTGCAGGGGCAACCGCGGCCGCCTTCGTCGTGGGCGTCGCGATGTGGGCCGCAGGCGAGACCGCCCTGGCGGCCGGTTGCCTGATGGGCGCTGCGCTCGCCGCTCTGCTGATCGCAGCCCTCTTGATGACCCAGGAGCGCCGCCAGACAATGGCGCGGGCCGAGAGTAGCGAAGAAGGGCTGCGTCTCGCCGAACAGCTGATCACGGCGGAGCAGGACGAGCGCCGACGCCTGTCCGTACTTCTCCATGACGGGCCGCTACAGGAGCTCTCCGGGGTCGCGCTCATGCACGACGCTGCACTCTCGGCGCTGGGCGAAGGGCGGCACGACGAAGCGCTGGACATCCTGCACAACGCGCTCGATCGTGAGCGCGGCACGATTCAGTCGATCCGCGATCTCTCGTTCG
>JAUVPB010000120.1 GCA_030598925.1 Actinomycetes bacterium | reverse complement strand
GGCCAGGAAGGCCGAGCGCGTTGGTGCGGCGAAGGCTACGACCGGAACCGTCGCGCTGTTCGCGCTCGCCCTCCTGGCGGGGGCGTTCATCGCGCTGGGAGCGGTCTTCGCGACGACGGTCACAGCCGGCGGGAGCGAGGTCCTTGGCTTTGGCCTGAACCGTCTCCTTGGCGGGCTGGCCTTCTCGCTGGGACTTATCCTGGTCGTCGTCGCCGGCGCGGAGTTGTTCACGGGGAACAACTTGGTGGTCATGGCATGGGCGAGTCGTCGCGTCACGACGTTGGGTCTCCTGCGGAACTGGGCGGTCGTATTCATCGGCAACTTCGTGGGTGCGCTTGCCACCGTCGCGCTCATGTTCGTGAGCGAGCAGTACCTGTTCGGCGATGGCGTCGTCGGTGTACAAGCACTCGAGATAGCGGACGCAAAGGTCGGATACGGCTTTGGGCAAGCGGTCGCGCTCGGTGCCTTCTGCAACGCGCTCGTCTGCCTTGCGGTTTGGTTGACGGACAGCGCGCGGACGACGACCGACAAGATCCTCTCGGTGATCCCGCCGATCGCAGCGTTCGTCGCTTCGGGTTTCGAGCACAGCATCGCCAACATGTACTTCATCCCGATGGGTCTGCTGATCAAGACGGACAAGGCGTTCGTGGCGAGCAACGCGGTCGCCCCGAGTGATCTCTCGGACCTGACCTGGACGGCGTTCTTCGCCGACAACCTGCTCCCGGTCACGATCGGGAACATCATCGGCGGGTCAGTGATGGTGGCGGCGGTCTACTGGGTCATCTACCTGCGCAAGACCAGGTCGACGGCCTAGCTGGCTGCGTGCTAGCGTCGGTCCGGTGGGAGCATCTCCGCAACCGAAAGTGATCGGCCTCCAGGACGCGCCCTCCACGTCGATCGAGGGGAATGGCGCAACCTATGTAACGGGCATTCCGCTTCTTGAGCTCGAGGAGGGAACGGGCCAGTTTGACGTCCGAGCGGTACGCATCGGGCCGGGCGGTGTGAGCGCAGATCACTCCCATTCCTGGGAACAAGCGAATTACATCCTGAGCGGGCAGGGAAGCGTTCAGCTTGGGGATGACACCCACAAGGTAGCCGCCAACGACTTCGTCTACGTGCCGCCCGACGTGAGGCACGTCTTCACGAACACAGGCGACACCGACCTCGTTCTCCTCGCCGCGCGCGGCCCGCGAGTCTAAAGCGCAACGACCCGCTGAAGGTGAGGCGGGTGCCGGCCTACGGATGGCGCGAGCCTACAAGCCCGCTTCGGCCGTCTGCTCGATCGGCCGCTGAAGCGCCTCGTACAGGACGCGTGCACCGGCGGTGAGATGACTGCCGGGCGCCGAGATCAGCTCAAACCGCGCGTACAGGTCGGTGGCGTCGATCGTCGAGGCCGTTACGGCGCCCATCGAGATCCACGGTTGGACGTATCGGCGCGGGAGAAGACCGACTCCGTAGCCGGCGGCCACGGCGGCGAGAACGCCCAGCGTGCTGCCGAGCTCGACGGTTACCTTCGGCCAGACCCCAGCGTCCTCGAGGACCTGAATGGCAGTCGCCCGAACGCCTGACCCGGGTGCCTGCCACAACACCGTGAGCTCTCCGAGCGCCCAGAGCGGAACAACCGGATCTGGGTCCTCTCCCTCCTCATTCGCCTGCACGAGGACGATGTCGTCCACGAGGAGCGGGCGCCGCTCGAGATCGTCGCCCGGCGGACCAGGAGATGCAACGGCAACCGCGAGATCGACGTCGCCCGCGATCACCGCACCGACCGCGGTCGAGGCGTCGCACGGGACAACCCGGAGCTCGATCCCAGCGTCGGACAGAGCCGCTTTGGCCAACCGCGGTACGACGAACGGCACCGCGGCCTCGGAGAAGGCGATGGACGCCTTCATCTCGGTGACTGAAGGGGTGTCGAGCGCGCGCTCGGCTCGGGCCATCGAGCGTGCGAGGCTGCGGGCGTGTGGCAGGAGCGCTTCGCCGGCCGGGGTGAGCTCGAGGCGCGAGCCAGATCGCGCATAGAGCGGACGACCAGCCATGGTCTGCAGGCTTCGCAAGCGTCCGGAGATCGCGGGCTGCGAGACGTTCAACGCTCGCGCCGCAGCTGTGATGCTGCCCTCGTCGAATACCGTCGCGAAAGCGATGAGCTGGTCCGGCGATGCGGGCATAAGGAGATCTTATGAGAACCCGCAAGAGAAATGCTGACTTATTTCGCGGCGTCGCCTTACTCTGGATGTGACAACCTTGTGGCCGGCGCTCGCGGCGGCGGCCACCCGTGTGGGGAGGCTCCAGTGGCGGTCGAAGAGATCACAGCGCAGCAGCTCGAGTCGGAGATCATCCGCGGGCAGAACATCGCGATCGTCGACGTTCGCCCTGCGCCTGACGTCACGCAATGGAAGATCGATCCGAACGACGCTCCGTTCATCAACGTTCCGGCCGCTTCGGTCGCCGACGATCGCGACGCGGCAGCAGCTGCGATTGCCTCCGTCGCAAAGGACGACACCAAGGTGCGAATCATTTGCAACCGCGGTCGTTCCTCGCTGCGCGCGGCCGAGGCCCTCAGCGAGCAGGGCCTCGAATGCGCGAGCGTGACGGGCGGCATGATCGCCTGGTCACGGCTGCTCGCGCTGCGCCCAGTTGAGATCGGAACCGACACGACCGTCATTCAGTTCATGCGCGAGGCCCGTGGGTGCTTGTCGTACCTGGTGGAAGCAGACGGAGAAGCGCTCGTCGTGGATCCGGCGCCCTCGATCGAAGCGTACGTCGCGGCCGCGAGATCCCGCGGCGCGCAGATCACGCACGTGCTCGATACCCACGTTCACGCGGACCACCTCTCCGGGGCGCGGGCGCTCGCCGAGCGCGAGGACGCGGCCCTACACCTGTCAGGGGCGGCGTTGAGGCGTGGCACTCAGTACGCCGACCGTGTCCAGGTGGTGGAGGACGGCGATCGAATTCCTGTCGGCACCGCCGACCTGCGTGTGTTGGCCCTGCCAGGTCACACGACCGACAACATCGGCGTGCTGGTCGACGGCCGCGCCCTGATCGGCGGTGACTCGTTGTTCGCGGACTCCGTCGCGCGCCCCGACCTAGAGGCGGGCGACGAAGGTGCGGTCGACGCTGCGCTGACGCTCTACGACACCTTGCAGGAGCGGATCATGTCGCTCGACGACGAGACGATCTTGCTCCCCTGCCACTACCCGGGCGGCCGTCGCGACGGTCCGGTCGCACCCACTCTCGCCGAGGCGAGACGCAGCGTCGAGTTCCTGGCGCTCAACCGTGACGCATTCGCCGCCGAGTCCATCGCCGAGATGCCACCGCGCCCGGCCAACTACCTCAACATCATCGCCGTCAATCTCGGAGCCGAGAGTGGTCCCGACGTTGCCGGCCTCGAGGTGGGCTCCAACAGCTGCGCGGCGCGGTAGGTGCCACAGGAGGCGCCAACGGCTGAGACCACGTCGGGCGACGTCGATCTGATCGCGCTCGCGCAGGCGGAGCCCGCACGAGCCCCGAAGTGGGTCAAGGTCGTCGATCAGTCGAAGTGCATTGGCTGTCACGCGTGTACGACTGCGTGCAAGTCCGAAAACGACGTGCCACTGTCGGTTACCCGCACGTACGTCAAGAGCGTCGACGTTGGCCGCTTCCCCGCGGTGCGACGCGCCTTTCAGGTCACCCGCTGCAACCAGTGCGACGCAGCCCCGTGTGTGACGGCTTGTCCGACGTCAGCCATGTTCCGGCGCGACGACGGCATCGTCGATTTCGACAAGTCGGCCTGCATCGGCTGCAAGGCCTGTATGGCCGCATGTCCGTATGACGCGATCTTCATCAACCCCGAGGATCACTCGGCCGAGAAGTGCAACTTCTGTGCGCATCGAATCGATGTCGGACTCGAGCCCGCGTGCGTTGTCGTGTGCCCGACGGAAGCGCTGCTCGTCGGCGACGTCAACGATCCGACGACGAAGGTCTCCGAGATCGTGAACCGCGAGCCGGTCAATGTGCGGCGCCCGGATAAGGAAACGAAGCCAAAGCTCTTCTACAAGGGGGCGCATCAGGCGACCCTCGACCCTCTGGCAGCGAAGCGCCCGAGTGGCGGCCTCTTCATGTGGAGCGAGCAGGCGAGCGGTCCGGGCGAGGCGCCCTCCGGCCATCCGGATCGCAACAACTCGTCCGCGGCGGCGCTGCTCTCGTACGACGTAACACACCGGATCCCGTGGGACTGGCGTGTGAGCCTCTACACGTGGACGAAGGCGATTGCCGCAGGTGCGTACCTTGCGCCCCTGATCGCAGCACTCGGCGGCTTTCTCGCCTGGGACAACGCGCTCTGGCTATGGGGTGCCCCGGCTCTCGCTCTCGCGTTCCTCGCCGCGACGGGTGTCGTCCTGATCGCAGATCTCGAGCACCCGAAGCGATTTCACTACCTCTTCCTTCGGCCCCAATGGAGAAGCTGGCTCGTCAGGGGCGCGGTGGTGATCACCGCCTACGGCGCCGTGCTGGCTCTCCACCTGATCCTCTCCGCGGCGGGTGCCGTCGAGCCGCAGAAATGGCTCGCGGTCGCAGGGCTTCCGCTTGCGGTCGCAAGCGCCGCCTACACGGCGTACCTGTTCGCGCAGGCCAAGGCGCGAGACCTGTGGCAGAGCCCTCTGCTCGGGCCGCACATGGTCGTGCAGTCGGTGATGGTCGGAGCGGCCGTCGCTGCCCTCGTCGCCGAGTGGGTCGCTGACGGTGCCGTCGGCGGGCTCCTGTGGCTGCTCGCAGGTACGAGCCTTGCACACCTCGCCGCTGTGCTGGGCGAGACGACGTTGACGCATCCGACCGCACACGCGCATCTGGCGGTGCAGGAGCTTGTGCGCGGGCGCTATGCCGCGTACTTCTGGGTGGCTGCTGCGTTGATCGCGGTCAGCGTGTTCGCGCCGCTCATCGGGATCGCCGCCGCCCCGCTCGCGTTGATAGGGCTCCTTGTCTACGAACACGCCTACGTACAGGCCGGCCAGGTCGTGCCACTCGCATGAGCGAGAAGCCGACAGGTACCTACCCGGGACCAAGCCGCAGCGGCCTCTCGTCCTTCCCGCCCAAGGAGCGCTGGGACGACTGGGTCGAGCTCGACTCGCGCTCCTGGCCCGAACGGGTCGAGAAGCGCTCGATGCTGATTCCTACGACGTGCTTTAACTGTGAGTCGGCGTGCGGTCTCCTTGCGTATGTCGACCCCGAGACGCTCGAGGTGCGCAAGTTCGAAGGGAATCCGGAGCACCCGGGCTCGCGCGGGAAGAACTGCGCCAAGGGGCCCGCAACGATCACGCAAGTGAACGACCCCGACAGGATCCTCCACCCGCTCAGGCGCACCGGTGCCCGGGGCGCGGGGCAGTGGGAGCGCGTTGGTTGGGACGAGGCGCTCGATGACATCTCGGGGCGAATCGCCCGCGCGCTGGACGACGATCGAGGGAACGAGGTCATGTACCACGTCGGGCGTCCCGGAGAGGACGGGTTCACCGAGCGCGTTCTCGCGGCCTGGGGAGTCGACGGACACAACTCTCACACCAACATCTGCTCGAGTGCGGCGAGGGCCGGCTACCACTACTGGATGGGGCTCGATCGGCCGAGCCCTGACTACGCGAACGCCGACGTGATCTTCCTGATCAGCGCCCACCTGGAGTCGGGCCACTACTTCAACCCGCATGCCCAGCGCATTGTCGAAGGGAAACAGCGCGGAGCGAAGGTCGTCGTCGTCGACACGCGGCTCTCGAACACCGCGACGCACGCCGACTACTGGCTCGCGCCGGTGCCAGGCTCGGAGGCGGCGTTGCTTCTCGCGATCGCGAGCTTTCTCATTCGCGAGCGCCGCTATGACCGGGACTTCGTTCGTCGCTGGTGGAACTGGGCTGAGTTCCTCGCAGCGGAGCACGCGGACGCGCCGCAGACCTTCGAGTCGTTCGAGACGATCCTCGAGTCGCTCTACGAGAGCTACACGTTCGAGTTCGCGGCCGCTGAGACCGGAGTCGCGCCGGAGACCATCGCTGAGGTCGCCGAGTTGGTCGCGGGAGCCGGCACGCGCCTGGCAACGCACAACTGGCGCTCTGCCGCGGCAGGAAATCTCGGCGGTTGGCAGGTCGCCCGATGTCTGTTCTTCCTCAACGCGCTCCTTGGAGCGATCGCGACAGAGGGCAGCACGTTCCCGAACGCCTGGAACAAGTTCGTGCCGAAGCCTGTGTACGTGCCTCCGCACCCCCAAACGTGGAATGACCTGACCTGGCCCGGCGAGTATCCGCTGTCGATCCACGAGCTCTCCTTCTTGCTGCCACATTTCTTGAAAGAGGGGCGCGGCAAGGTCGACGTGTACTTCACGCGTGTGTACAACCCGGTCTGGACCAACCCGGACGGCTTCTCGTGGATCGAGGCCCTCAGCGACGAGGACAAGGTCGGGCTCCACGTGGCCCTCACGCCGACGTGGAACGAAACGGCGTTCCTCGCGGACTACGTACTCCCGATGGGCCACGGACCGGAGCGGCACGATGTCCACTCGTACGAGCAGTACGACGGGCGCTGGGTTGGCTTCCGCCAGCCGGTGCGGCGGGTCGCACACGAGCGGCTCGGACTCGAGTTCACAGACACGCGCGATGTCAACCCAGGGCAGGTGTGGGAAGAGAACGAGTTCTGGATCGACCTTTCCTGGCGCATCGACCCCGACGGCGATCGCGGCATCCGTCGGTACTTCGAATCGCCCGATCGTCCTGGCGAGCGACTCACCGTTGACGAGTACTACGGATACATCTTCGAGAACTCGGTGCCTGGCCTTCCTGAGGCCGCCGAGGCCGAGGGCCTGACTCCGCTCGACTACATGCGCCGGTACGGCGCGTTCGAGATCGAGCAGGGGGTAGGAGCGGTGCACGAGACTGAGCCCGCAGCGCACGAGCGCAACGACGTCGCGGTCGACGAGCTCGGTCGTGCCTACACGCGCGCGCCGAAGCCCGAGACGACGAACGTCGTGCCGGTGCCATCGCCGGCGGGCGACGAGGACGGAAGGCGCCGACTCGGTGTCGAGGTGGACGGCGTTGTCCGGACCGGCTTTCCGACCCCGAGTGGGAGACTCGAGTTCTACTCCTCGACCCTCGCCGCATGGGGCTGGAGTGACGCGGCGACGCCGACCTATCTCGAGAGCCACGTCCATCCGAGTCGTCTCTCCGACGGCGAACTCGTCCTGATCCCGACGTTCCGTCTGCCGATCCACATCCATACGCGCTCGGCTAACGCCAAATGGCTCGATGAGATCGCTCACACGAACCCGCTGTGGATTCACACGTCAGACGCGGCTCAGCTCGACGTCGCGACCGGCGACCTGGTGCGTGTCGAGACGAAGATCGGTCACTTCGTGCTCAAAGCCTGGGTGAGTGAAGGAATCAGACCCGGGGTCGTCGCCTGCAGTCACCACATGGGCCGCTGGAAGCCCGAGGGGGAGGCCGGCCCCCGGCAGGCGATCGCAACAGTGTCGCTCGAGCAGGACGGGTCGTCGTGGCGCATTCGGCGTCGCACGGGCGCCGGCCCCTTCGAGTCGGCGGACGCCGACACTCGACGCATCTGGTGGAAGGACGTGGGCGTGCACCAGAACCTCGTGTTCCCGGTGCAGCCTGACCCGGTGTCCGGAATGCACTGCTGGCACCAGGCAGTGCGGGTACGCCGAGCCGCAGACGACGACCTCTACGGCGACATCGTTGTTGACGCCGCGCTGGCGCACGAGCAATACCGCGCCTGGCTCGAGCTCACGCGCAGCGCCGTCGAGCACTCACCAGACGGGACGAGACGTCCGTACTGGCTGCTGCGTCCGCTGAAGCCAACCGCCGACGCGTACACGCTTCCCTAGGCGGGTGCCGCCATAGCCCCCGAGGACCGAAGCATCCGCGGGAGCCTTCGGCTCGCGGCCCGGCGTGCGGGAGAAACCGCTACTCGAACCGCGGTCTCACTACCGCTCGGGCTCGGCGACCTCATCGCCGGCGTCTCCGTCGCGCTCATCCTCATCCCTCAGTCGATGGCGTACGCGCAGGTCGCCGGATTCCCTCCCGTACACGGTCTGTACGCGGCCGCCCTCCCACCCCTGGTGGCGGCGTTCTTCGCCTCGTCGCCGTATCTCCAGACCGGCCCGGTCGCGCTGACCGCGTTGCTGAGCTTCGGCGTCCTGTCCAGTGTTGCGACGCCTGGCAGCGACGAGTACATCGCTCTCGGCCTGTTACTTGCGATGATCGTTGGAGTCGTCCGCCTCGCTCTCGGCCTCGTGCGCGCAGGCCCGATCGCGTACCTGATGTCGCAGCCGATGCTGCTCGGGTTCATTCCGGGTGCGGCGATCCTGATCATCGCGACGC